>JAIBBF010000010.1 GCA_019694795.1 Flavobacteriales bacterium
TATATCAATTATCTGCGGAATTATTTACGCGATAACAAATATAAACCCGGCGAATTAAGTCTGGAAGAAAATCAGCATGAGCTTGCAGAGGATGAAAAAAAAGAAAATGATTCTCCGCAAATGAAAATACTGAACGAGGAGCTGGAGAAAATGGAAGATTGGGAGCGCATGCTTTTACTGCTAAGAAGTCAGGAAATGAGTTATTCGGAGATCCGGAAATATATTGACAAACCCGAATCTCAATTGAAAGTATATTATCAGCGCTTAAAACAACGATTAACCCAGCGTATTAACGAACGATTATCAGAAAAATAAATATGGAAAAGAAGGGCCCTCTTTCCGAAAACGATATTGAGAAGATGCTGAAAATGCACTTTCTTGATCTCGAACATGTCTCACCTAAAAACGAAACCACTATGGAAATCGTAGCTCAACATGTTGCCGGAAAAAAAGGATTTGCAGTTTACTCCGGCTCCGGATTATCCACATTTTTTAAATGGGGATTATTTACCCTTACCATTGCAATTGGGGGTCTTGCCGTTTACTTTTCAAACTCAACTGAAACCGAAAACAAAACGGTAGAAGTTATCTCAACCATTCCTGCTTCAGAAGAGAATCCGCCTATTATAAGTCCGGACCCCGATCCTGCACCCAAACAAATTGCGGCTTTACAATTTGTTCCGAAACAAAACGAAGAAAAAAATGCAATTCCGTCCGACAGTTTATCCAATGAACCGATAGAATTCAAAAATGAACGGGTAAAAATCCCCACGAACGAAATCAAACCATCCAACTTTCAGCGAACAATCATTGAAGAAGATCATATTCCCAATTTAAGTCCGGAAGAAATCAAGGAAACGCAAAAGTTTAAAAAGAAAATGATCGACCGTGTAATTAAACGGGATAAAAACTATTATGCTCTTATTCCCTCGGGTACAATTTCCTTTCGTAACGACACTGTTTCGATACAAAGTTTTTTAATCCGAACGCATGAGATCACCAATCTTGAATACCGCACTTTTTTATTTGACTTGTTGATTCAGGGTAAAGTAGAAGACTTTAAAAAAGCCAGACCGGTTCACCGGATGTGGACCGATCGTTTTGTGAAGGCCGCCTATAATGAACCGATGGAAAAAAATTATTTTTCACATCCTGCCTACGACTTATATCCGGTTGTTAACATCACCCGTGAAGGCGCAAAACTTTTCTGTGATTGGTTGACGATTTCCGTAAATGAAACATTAAAGAAAAAAGAAAAACCGCTAATGAACGATTTCAGACTTCCCTTTGATTCGGAATGGGCCATGGCGGCATATGGCGGACGATTGCACGGAAATTTATCGACCGACGACGATCATTTAAAAAATGAAAAAGGATGTTATCTGATAAATTTCAGCGATCTGGAAGAGGTAAACAGTAAATACGATTCCACCTTGAAATATTGGATTCCAACTAATAATGATGGTTTAAAAATGATGCAGGACGGTGCCTTTCACACCGCCCGAACCGATAGTTACAATCCCAACAAATACGGACTCTATTGTATGAGTGGAAATGTTTCTGAAATGGTAATTCGTTTTAACCGTAAAGAAAACAAAAAAGTACCAGGCACTATTGGAGGATCCTGGTTGAGTCCGGAACAATTCCTTCGCATTGAAGCACCGGAAGAATGGGGCAGCGAAGTGAATGGTCCCTCCCCCATGATTGGCTTCCGGCCGGTAATGACTATACGATGAGATTGAAAGTCACGGTTTTTCACCGTGACTTTTTTATTTTCCATCAATCGAAGAATTGTGTATCTTTTCTTCATGGATACGTTGACGATAAAAGAAAGTCAGGCCCTGGTTGATCGCTGGATTAAAGAGCATGGCGTGCGTTATTTTTCGGAATTAACCAATATGGCAATGCTCACTGAGGAAGTTGGTGAAGTTGCCCGGATTATTGCCCGGCGCTATGGTGAACAATCGGAAAAGGAAAGTGATAAAAACAAAGATCTGGGCGATGAATTGGCAGATGTGCTTTTTGTATTGATTTGTTTGGCGAATCAAACCGGAATTGATTTGGAAGAGGCCCTGAAAAAAAACCTCGATAAAAAAACCGGGAGAGACCATGATCGTCACCACTCCAACGAAAAATTAAAATCCTGATTCACCCATGCGGTATTTTTTTCTATACCTATTACTGCAGTTAAACTTCTCGTTGTTTGCTCAGGAAACGGAGTTGGTTATTGACTCACTTGAAAAAAGTGCACTACGAATAAAATCCGATTCGGAACGCCTGGAAAAATACATTGAATGGACCCGCGAAAACGAAGGGAAAAATTATTCAGTAGCTCTCCATTTTGGAGAAAAGGCAGTAGAACTAGCACAGAAAATTGGAAATAAGGAACGTGAGGCCTATGTGTTAAATAGTTTGGGAAATACCTATTGGTATATGAACGAATTGCAAAAATGCATGAATTATTACATCAAAGCCATGAAAATTCGCGATGAGATTCAGGATAAACGCGGCATGGGAACTTCACGCATCAATATCGGATCAGTTTTATCGGAGCAAGGTGATTTTAAAAATTCAAAGCGATACTTCGATGAAGCACTTTCCATTTTTAAATCCATAAAAAACACCGAAGAAGAATGCGCTACACTGGTGAATATCGCTGAATGGCATTATTACCAGCAAGAACATGATTCTGCCATTTACTATTATAAAAAAGCGAAGGAAATTGCTATTCGGGATCACTATCCGGATCAGGTAACACAAATCAACAATGGTTTGGCCGGTTATTACCGCAGAAAAGATGAAATCCCCAAGGCGCTTGAATTGTATGAAGAAAATATAAAAATCGATAAAGAATCGGGCGATATCTATTCGCTTACGGTTACCCTCAACAATTTATCGCTTGCCCAATCGGCTATGGGCGATTACAAAAAAGCCATTGAAACATCCTTACAATCACTGGAGCTCGCACAGCAAATCGATAATCATGCTTCCATTCAATATGCATTGGGAAATCTCGCCGAGTATTATAAACAAATTGGCGACTATAAAAATGCTTATCAATATCAGAATTACTTCCTCGTATATTTTCAGGAATCGGTAGATGTAGAAAACAAACGGATTAGTCTCGAAATTGAAGCCAGGTTTCAGGATGAAAAAAAACAATTACAGATCGACCGTTTAAAAGAAAAGGAAAAGTTGCAACAAGAGGAAATCCGCAATAAAGAAATTGAAGCGGATTCTGAACGAAAAACAAAAATCATGTTCGGTGGCGGATTCCTTTTTGTTTTATTGATCGCCGTTCTCATTTTCCGTTCGCTGCGCCAAAATCAAAAAACCAACCGCATAATTCTGGCGCAGAAAAAAGAAGTTGAACATCAGAAAGAATTAATTGAAGATAAAAACAAGGAAATACTCGACTCCATCAACTATGCACGCCGTTTACAGGATGCCATTATTCCATCACTCCGTGCAATTAAGGAACATCTGCCCGGTACCTTTGTGCTATATCGTCCAAAAGACATTGTAGCGGGCGATTTTTACTGGATGGAGAAAACAGAAAAATACACCTATTTCGCTGTGGCAGATTGTACCGGACACGGTGTTCCCGGAGCGCTGGTGAGTGTGGTGTGTGCCAATGCACTGGATCGCACCGTAAAAGAATTTGGAATTGAAGACACCGGAAAAATTCTCGATCATACCCGCTCTTTAATTTTAAAAACATTTTCGAAAAGCGAAGATGAAGTGAAAGACGGAATGGATATTTCATTGGTAAGAATCGATAATAATAATCAACTCCAATGGTCGGGCGCAAACAATCCATTGTATATTATCAGAAACGGAAGTGAAAGCATTGAAGAAATGCAGGCCGATAAATTTCCTGTTGGAGCAGGGTATGCCGATCAACAATTTCAATCGAAAACAATTTCAATTACCAAAGGCGATCAGATTTATTTGTTTACGGATGGATTTGCCGATCAGTTTGGTGGTGAAAATGGAAAAAAATTAAAAAGTTCGGGACTCAAAAAATTATTGCTATCCATCCATCATCTTTCTTCAGAAGAACAAGTGCAGACGCTTTCCAAAACCTTCGAAAACTGGAAAGGAAATCTTGAACAGATTGATGATGTTTGTGTGGCAGGTATTCGGTTTTGATAGCATTTCTACACCTTTTACTCTCGGATTTCTACCGTTACATCGCTAATTGTCATGAATTAGTCACACAACACAACCAAACAAACTTTCTTAACGTCTTCTGATATATTTTTGTACAAACAACTATTTGCCATGAAGAAAACATTACTCTTTATTACAGCGTTGGGAGGATTTAGCCTCTTTTTAGCCTCATACGATAACGGAGCAGCGACGCACAGCAAAGACCGAACAGGGTCTCCGGTATCGAATTTAAACTGCGGACAATGTCACGGTGGTGGCGGATTTAGTCCTTCCATTTCTGCACAATTATTAGATGCCACAAATACACCTGTTACTTCCTATAACCCGGGAGCAACTTACACCTGGAAAATTACGATCACGGCAGGTGCGGGAAATCCGAATTTTGGTTTTCAAACTGTGGCATTATTATCCAACAATTCCAATGCAGGAACTTTATCTGCACAGAGTGCAAATACCAAAGTGGTTACTTTAGGCGGAAGAAAATATGGAGAGCATCCATCGCCTAGTACAACCGGAGTGTTCATGTTAAACTGGGTAGCTCCAGCTTCAGGTTCGGGAACCGTAAAATTTTATACCACCGGAAATTGCGGAAACAACAATAACAACGATACCGGCGATTCTCCTTCTAATTTAGGCGCAACTATTATTACCGAAAATACATTTGCGGGAATTGAAGATGTAGCGCAGGTAGCTTTTACCGTATTTCCGAATCCAGCATCCGAGAGCATCCGTATTCAATCTGAATTGAGCGGAAATTATATGCTTGAATTAATCGACGTAAGTGGTAAAATTGTTTACACAGAAAATATCGTTTTAAAGGGTGTCACCTCCGGTGATGTAAATGTTGCATCATTTGATAAAGGAATTTATCTGGTTCGTCTTACCTCTGCCAATCAGGAAATTCATCTGAATAAAGTGCTTATCAAGTAATCTCTTTTCATTGTGATTAAGTTTGTTTTTTTCGGCATGGCTGTAGTTATTCTTACTATGGCCTGCTCGAAAGAAAATGAGCAGACGCTCATTCAGGAAACCTTGTGCCAGTTGGATACCTTAAGTTTTTCAAAGCAAATCCGGCCCATTATCACCCAGCGCTGCCTACCCTGCCACGATAATCTCCGGGCTGAGGGCGGTTATATTCTCGATAATTATTCCGATATTTCAGCTGAAGCTCTAAATGGCGTATTACTAGGAGTAATCAGGCATGAAAACGGATATAGTCCCATGCCAAAGGATGCCCCTTCAATGCCTGCTTGCGAAATCAGTGCCATTGAAAAGTGGATCGCCCAGGGAGCTCCTAATAATTAAACGATGAAAAAAATTATTTTACTTCTGGTCCTTGCCGGAGTTGCCATCGGAGCATGGTACGCCTATTCGGAATGGAACCGTAAACCCGCCACCGCTGCAGATGCGGCCACCGATTTTAAAGTGACTGCTGTTGACCTGATGAATGAGTTCAACGCAGACGAAACGGCCGCTACCAAAAAATACCTCGAGAAAATGCTGGAGGTAAAAGGAATAGTTGCAGAGGTTAGTCCGAATGATAAAAACTACGACGTGCTGCTCGAAACGGATGATTTGATGGGAGGTGTTAATTGTCACCTGGTGCCCGAGCAATCAGAAAAGGCAAAATCACTTCACCCCGGTGATGAAATTACAGTGAAAGGCAAGTGCAATGGTAAACTGACCGACATCGAATTAAACGTCGGCATTATTCTTGATTAACCCAACCTAAAAACCAGTCATGAAAAAATTAATCTTCCTCTTGTTGCTCGCGCCGGTAATGGCCAATGCACAAACCAAAGTGTTTACCAAAAAGGGACAAATCTCTTTTTATTCCGAAACTTCCGTTGAAAAAATTGAAGCGCATAACAATCGCGTAACTGCTGTTCTGGAACAAGAAAGCGGCAAGCTTGAATTTTCCGTACTTATCACCGCTTTTGAATTTGAAAAAGCACTGATGCAGGAACACTTCAATGAAAATTATATGGAGTCGCCCAAATTCCCGAAAGCAACATTTAAAGGAGCCATCACCAACATTAAAGATATCGACTTTAAAAAAGATGGAGAATACGTTGCAAAAGTGGAAGGAGAAATGACCATTCACGGAGTGACAAAAAAAGTTGCCGAAAGCGGAAAAATTGTAATTAAAGGCGGAAAAATTTCTGCAAGTTCAACCGTAAACATTGCACTTAAAGATTATAACATCACCGTACCATCTGTGGTTGGAGCAAAGATTGCAGAAGTGATTAAAGTGGTGGTTAACATACCTTCTTTTGAACCATTGAAAAAATGAAATTAAAACAAAGCATTCTCCTGTTTACATTCGGACTATTCAGTCTGAATACCTTTTCGCAGGATTTATTAAGTGAATTAGGCGATGAAGAAGAAGTGGTAAGAACACGCGCCAGTTTTAAAAATTCGAAGGTGATTAATGCGCAATCGCTGGAAACCACTTACGGTGGTGTACTCGATTTCAGAATATCACACCGATTCGGACAAATTAACGGCGGACTGTATCAATTCTTCGGTTTGGATCAGGCCAGCATGCGTTTAAGTCTGGATTACGGACTTACCGACCGCCTGCAAATCGGAATAGGCAGAAGCACCTATGAAAAAACGGTAGATGGCCATATTAAATACCGGCTATTGTGGCAAACCGCCAATAGCAACAAAATGCCGATTTCATTAATTCTCTATTCGAGCATGTCGGTAAACGGAATGCGTTTCGATAACACATTTTACGAGCGCACCTTCGATACACGGATCAATTATGTGAATCACATTATTGTCGGAAGAAAATTCAACGAAAGGTTTTCTGCGGAATTATTACCAACCATCGTACACAGAAATTTTGTTTTAACCGCTGCAGAAAAAAATACCGTCTTCGCTATTGGAGGAGCAGGAAGAGCAAAACTCACCAACCGGCTTGCCTTAAATGCAGAATATTTTTATGTTCCCGAAGGACAACTCGCCGCGGGATATACCAACTCCCTTTCATTGGGATTTGATATTGAAACCGGGGGACACGTATTCCAATTACACATGACCAACACACCGATTATGGTAGACAAAGGTTACATCACTGAAACCACCGGTAAATGGGGCAAAGGAGATATCTGTTTTGGTTTTAATATCTCGCGTGTGTTCACGATTAAAAAACCAAAAATGCCGAAAGAAGAACAACAATAATTTTAAATTTATTGATCATAAAAAAGGACCTTAACAGGTCCTTTTTTTATGTGGCAGATTGTTTTCTAATAATCCTCGAAAATAGTTTTGGGAATAATCGTTTTAAAGTAACTGCTTTAATTTCTTTACCTCCCACTAATACTTCCTCTTTATTTTTAGAAACAGCATTTAAAATTTTAATAGCACAAACGTCCGCAGGCATACCTGTTTCCTGATTATGATCCATCACGCCATGGGCTGTGCCATCTTTACTGAGCGCATTAAGTGAAATTGGGGTATTAATTTTTCCGGGACAAACAATGGTAACACGAATGCCTTTTTTTTCTTCCTCTAAGCGCAAAGACTCATAAAAACCATGCAATGCATGCTTGGCTGCGGAATAAGCAGAACGAAGGAAAAAACCGAATTTACCGGCAATGGAACTCATGATTACAAAATGTCCGTAACCCTGTTGTTTCATAATCGGGAGTACAGCTTTGGTAAGTGCAATGTTTCCAAAATAATTAACCTCCATAATTTTTCGGTCCACCTCCATACTGGTTTCAGCAGCATTTCCTCGTTGAGAAACACCACCATTATTTACCAAAATATCGATTCGTCCAAATTCTAAAACGACCTTAGAAACCAATACCGGAAATTCTTCTTGTTTTTCAAGATCCAGAGGCAGAATCATGATTTTATTTTCAGGCGAACAGGCTTTTTTTACGCGTTCAAGTTCGGTTGCCCTGCGTGCAGAAAGAATTAATTGTGCTCCAGCTTTAGAAAATGCATAAGCCAATTCTTCTCCGATGCCGGAAGAAGCTCCGGTAATCCATACCACCTTATTTCTGAAATTTTGCATGATGCAATTTAAGAATTAAGCAGAACTTCCATAAATCCTATCTATTCTGTAGGATTCATATTTTGACTATATTTGACTGTATGCTATCCAAAAAAGCCAAATATTCCCTCAACGCTTTAACCTATCTGGCCCGTCACTACGGTGAAGGCCCTGTGTTAATTACTGATATTTCAACTGAAGAAAATATTCCCCGAAAATTTCTGGAAGCTATTCTGCTTGAACTTAAAAGAAACGGAATTCTGGGAAGTAAAATGGGAAAAGGCGGAGGGTATTACCTGATTAAATCCCCTGCACAAGTAAATCTCGCCGATGTAATCCGGATTTTCGATGGAGCCATTGGATTATTACCCTGCGTTACCCATCGCTATTATCAGCCCTGCGATGAATGTCACGATGAAGAAGCCTGCGGAATTCGAAGCGTATTAAAAGAAGTGCGGGATGTCACCGTAAATGCCCTTAAAGAACGAACCCTTGAACAGATTCTTATCGAGGAGAAAAAGGGGAAGAAAAAGAAAAAGAAAAGTCCATAAAAAAACCCCCACCTTACGGCAGGGGCCTTTTCCTATAACAAACAACAAAACAAAAAACGATTAACTCAACAATTGTTTTACAAGAGCAGAGATCAATTTACCATCTGCTTTACCTTGTAATTTAGCCATTGCAGGACCCATCACTTTTCCCATATCGGCAGCAGAACTTGCACCAACCTGGGCAATGACTTCCTGAATAACAGCTTTCACTTGTTCTTCACTCATTTGTTCAGGCAAATACGCTTTAATAATATTTGCCTGAAATAATTCAGGTTCTTCCAATTCGGGACGACCCTGCGCCTTGTAAATTTCTGCCGACTCCATACGTTGCTTGTACATCTTCTGCAAGATTTTTACTTCAGCATCCTCGGTTACTTCTCCAGTACCTTTTGTCTGCTCCAACAACAAAGCAGCCTTAATAGCACGAAGAGCTTCGAGTTTCTCTTTTTCTTTAGCCAGCATGGCCGACTTGATATCGCTATTGATTTTATCGCTTAAACTCATAATAAAAAAATTTAGGGAGAGCGAAAACTCCCCCGTCATCATTAATCTACATTATCGTGAAGAAACGAATTGTTCGATAAACCACTTTTACCATTTTCATCTTTTCCTCCAACAGAATATTTAGAAATATTCGATTCGGAAGAATGACGGGTGTTTTCCAGATTCACATTTCTGCGAAGGTAGGCCGGTTGATTTTCGATTTCGTTTAATCCACTTGGCGTTTTAATTTTTGCGGTCAATTCTTTTAAACGCGCAAAACGCTCATTGGCTCTTTTCTGTTGCTCTTCTGCACTCATTTGCTTTTCCTTTTGCGGATCGATGTTCTCTACCGGAAAAAGTGATGATTGAGATTCAGATTTTACTTCAGAACGAACTTCTGTTTGTTTGTTCTCCATTTTAACTTCCGGAGTAACATTATTTACAGGAGTCGAAGTTGAATTATCATTGGAAGTTTCTTCCAAATCTTCTTCGGTTAACCAGTGACGAATAACTTCTTTTTTCGGTTCTTCATTCACGATTTCCGGAGTTTTAATCTCTGCTTCGAATGTTTCAACCACAGGCGTTTTAACTTCAGCAACCGGAGTTTCAGAAATCACTTCCTCTACCGACGATTCAAATTCATATTCGAAGGTCTCTGTTTCTTCAGAAGAAACATCGAGTGTATGTTTTATTACCGGCTCAGGTGTTTCAACCTCCATTTCAGTGATGGAAATTTTTTCTTCAGCGATCGGCGTTTCAACAATTTTTAAAACAGGTTCATCCGACGAAACTGTTTCTGCAACAGGTTCTGCAATGGTTTCCGGACCCGCATTCTTCAGATAAGGTTCAATTACTTTTTCTGAAGTTGGATTCATTTGCGTTGGAGAAGAAACAGGACTTGTAATCAGATTTCCGGTTACAACAGGTGTTTCTTCGGTAAGTGTTACCACTTTCTTTTCCGGCATTTTCATAGTTACACCAGTGTCCGGCGTACGATTAAATCCGGTAGCGATAACGGTAACCAATACCTGATCTCCCAATTCCTCATCGAAACCATGTCCCCAGATTACATCTGCTGTAGATCCGGCTTCTTCCTGAATGAAATCTGTAATCTCAGCAATTTCATCCATGGTAACTTCCTGTGTTCCGTAGGTGATATTCAACAATACAAATTTTGCACCTTGAATGTGATTATCATTCAACAATGGTGAAGAAAGTGCTTTCTCTACAGCAACACGTGCACGATTTTCTCCCGCAGCTGTAGCTGATCCCATAATAGCGACACCACTGTTACGCATTACCGTATTCACATCGTTGAAATCGACGTTAATTAAACCGGTAACGGAAATCATTTCTGCAATACCACGAGCTGCAGTGTTCAGCACCTCATCTGCTTGTCCGAATGCATTGGCAAGCGTAAGGTTACCATACATCTCACGCAGTTTATCATTATTGATCACCAATAAAGTATCTACTGCATTGCGCATGCTTTCTAAACCTTCTTCGGCTTGTTGCTTTCTTTTCTTCCCTTCGAAAGAAAATGGAATAGTAACAATACCTACAGTTAGAATCCCCATGTCTTTCGCTACCTGCGCAATAACCGGAGCAGCACCTGTACCGGTACCACCGCCCATTCCTGCAGTAATGAAAACCATTTTGGTATTCTGACTTAAAAAGCTTTTAATGTCGTCGATATTCTCGATTGCCGCATTGCGACCAACTTCAGGTAATGCTCCTGCACCCAGTCCTTGCGTAAGACTGGATCCTAATTGAATTTTAGTTGGAACAGGACTCATTTCGAGCGACTGACTATCGGTGTTGCAGACGATAAAGTCGACACCTTTAATTTGCTGGCGGAACATGTAGTTAACGGCATTACTTCCGCCACCACCAACTCCAATCACCTTAATGATCGAAGATTGTTCTCTGGGTAATTCAAACTTAAACATAAGCTTTGAGTTTTGGTTTGTTGTTATTGTTGTTTGTTGTTTGCTTTAATCAATATCCTCTTCGAAGAAGGACTTCCCTACTTTACCGAAAATCTTTTCGAAGAAGTTTCCTTTTGTTTTCTGAGAGTGAGTTTTAATGGAAGTTGTTTTACTTCTTGCTTGTTTTTCATATTTCTGGAAGCCCATAAGAACTAATCCAACACCGGTAGAGAACATTGGACTGGTTACTTCTTCTGCTCCTTTAGAAAGATGTTCGGTAGGGTAACCGATACGAGCATCCATTCCGGTAATGTATTCGAACAATTGAGTGATGTGTTTCAATTGCGAACCACCGCCGGTGACAACAATTCCACCAATCAATTTTTTCTCGTATCCGGAATTTTTGATTTCGTAATAAACATGCTCAACAATTTCTTCCATTCTCGCCTGAATGATGGATGCAAGATTGCGAACTGAAATTTCTTTCGGTTCACGTCCGCGTAAACCAGGAATACAAACGATTTCGTTGGCCTGACTTTCACTGGCAAGCGCACTACCGAATTTTACTTTCAGTAATTCTGCTTGTTTATGAATGATGGTGCATCCGTCTTTTACGTCTTCAGTAATTACATTACCACCAAATGGAATTACGGCAGTGTGACGAATAATTCCATCCTGGAAAATGGCAATGTCGGTAGTACCGCCACCAATATCTACCAGTACAACACCCGCTTCTTTTTCTTCCATGCTAAGCACAGCTTCGGAAGAGGCAAGTGGTTCTAGAATTAATTCATCTACTTCCAGTCCTGCTTTTGCAACACATTTATGAATGTTTTTTGCAGCAGCTATTTGTCCGGTTATAATATGGAAATTCGCTTCGAGTCGAATACCCGACATACCAATCGGATCTTTTATTCCCTGTTCATTATCCACAATATATTCCTGCGGCAACACGTGAATAATTTCTTCACCCGGCAGCATCACCAGTTTATACATGTCTTCAATCAGCGCATCGATATCATCCTGCGCAATTTCTTCATCTACACTGTTGCGTGTGCGAATACCACGGTGTTGCAGACTCTTGATATGTTGTCCCGCAATACCTACGTTCACCACATTGATTTCAACTCCCGATTTTCGGGATGCTTCTTCCACGGCTGCTTTAATTGATGCAACCGTTTTTTCAATGTTAGAAACTACGCCACGGGTAACGCCTACCGATTCCGATTTTCCTACGCCGAGGATTTCGATCTTGCCGTGTTCATTTTTGCGACCCACCAGGCAGGCAATTTTGGTGGTTCCGATGTCGAGTCCGACGATGATCTCAGGTGATTCCATACTACTTATGTTGTTTGTTGTTGTTGTTTGTTATTGTTGTTTTGTTTGTGCATTTCTATTTTCGGGAACAGACAATCTGATCCTTGTATTTTAAATTAATAGTGTCGTAAAGATTCCAACCGGTTTTTCTTAATCCTTCCTGATAGAATACTTTTAGCTTATTGAATTTCGCTTCCAGATGGGTGGTATCACCAAAAATAATCCGATGATCTCCAACCACTGGAATTAGTTCCATATCGCCCGAAGGCTCAAAATATATTTCCTGAATCTGTGCCGACCAGAAGGGATCATTAGAAATATAACTGGCCATTGCAAAAACATCATCTGTTTTAAATCCTGCACGTAAACTCGAATCTGATGCTATTTCATAAGCGCTCTCCTCTACAAATGGCTCACTGATATATCCGTTTACCACCAGAACACGCGGATAATAATGTTCTGAAATAGGCATTTGATAACCACGGTCGTCGATATAAAATTGTCGTCCATTAAGATTCAAAACTCGAACAATCGGGTTGCGTTGTGTAACGGAAATCCCAATATTTCCATCAATCGTTTTATAAACCTCCGCATCCTGAACTTCCGAAATATTCAATAGAACCTGTTCTATTTCCCCAACCTTAATTTCTTTAAACTTTTTCCCTACCGGATATACATGTGTTTGTTTTAATTTATCGATTAGCAATTCATTATTTAAAAACATCATTCCATTGGAATGATCAATAGAAATGCTCACATTATTGCATACCAATTCCGATTGAGATCCGCTTACAAATCCCAGCATGATTAACATTGTAACAGGCAATGCAATCCAGAATACGATATTTAATATTCGTTTCATTCCCTTGTTAATCCATTTTTAATTTCCATTGGTAAACGATCAATATCACCGGCACCCAAAATCAGTGTAACTTCAGGTTTGCGTTGACAAATTTCTTTTACTGCATCTTCTTTTGATAATAATTCTTTATGAGGACCATTCACGAGTTCCAATAATTTAGCAGAAGTAATTCCATCAATCGGTTTCTCTCTTGCGGGATAAATATCCAGTAAAATGAGTTCATCCAACAGGGATAGACTTTCGGCAAATTCACGCATGAAATCACGTGTTCTGGTGAATAAATGCGGTTGAAAAACACCGGTAATTTTTTTACCAGCAAACAATTCCTTTGCAGCCCCAATCGCAGCACGCAATTCCACCGGGTGATGCGCGTAATCATCAATCAGATTCAATTGTTCGGAACGAATATAAAATTCGAAGCGACGTTTAATTCCTCTGAAATTTTTTAATGCCTCACGAATCCCCTTTTCATTTGCGCCATAGTTCAATGCTAAAGTGATAGCTGCACAGGCATTTTCGATGTTATGTCGACCCGGCATTGCAAATTCGAGGTTTGAAATGGAGCATTGCTCTCCGATAAAATCGAAAACAAAATATCCATTTTCAACCCGAATATTTTCAGCACGGTTTAATGATTCACCGGCATAATATTGAACCGGGACTTTACTGCTGATATTTAAAGGTAATTGACTACGAACGACAAGATGTCCATCCACCGAAATTCCATTTACAAATTCTGCATAAGCAGAAAGCATATTTTCAGGCGTACCGTAAATATCGAGGTGATCAGGATCAACTGCCGTAACGATTACGCCATCGCGTTTTAATTGCAAAAACGAACGATCGTATTCATCTGCCTCCATAACAACCAGTGAAGGATTCCCTTCAATATAATTGCTGCCATAATTCGCCGCGATGCCACCTAAAAAGGCAGTGCAATTAACACCACTGGATTTTAAAATATGAGTAAGCAAGGTGGTGGTGGTGGTTTTTCCGTGTGTGCCTGCAACACATAAACAGGTTGCATTCCTGGAAATAATCCCCAACACTTCTGCACGCTTTTTAATAGGTAAACCGCTTTTCTCTAAATAAACGCGTTCGTTTGAATCTACGGGAATTGCAGGTGTAATTACCACAAAGTCGATATCCGAAGGAATTAATTCCGGTCGATCTTCATAATGAATTTGCATTCCCATTTTTTCCATTTCTGCCGTTAATGCGGTAGATGTTTTATCATAACCCGAAATACGAATTCCCAGCGAATGAAAATACCTCGCCAGGGCGCTCATGCCTATTCCGCCGATGCCTAAAAAGTAGATATGTCGCGTTTCGTTCACGTTCATTTTACCAAATCCATAATTACACCGGCAATCGCATCTGCCGAATTCACAAATCCCATTCCTCCGATATTACGATGCAATCCAAAACATTTTTCTTCATCTTTCAGCAATTCAACTGCTGTGATTCCTAATTTCTCCTTTGCTTCAACATCTTTTACCAATAAAGCGGCATGGTGGTTGACCAAAGCCATGGCATTTTTTGTCTGATGATCTTCTGCCACATTGGGAGAAGGTACCAGAATGACCGGTTTACGAACTAAACACAATTCGGAAATTGCAATTGCTCCCGCTCTGGAAATAACCACATCAGCCATAGCATAACCCAAATCCATTCGTGTGATAAAATCAAAAACTTTAATATGGTCGCATTTCAATTCTTCCACCGCTTTTTTTGCACGATCGAAATAGGTTTTTCCGGTTTGCCATACTACCTGAATCTCCTCTTTTTTTAATTTCGGCAAATACAACTCAATGGCTTCATTGATGGTTCGCGCACCTAAACTACCGCCAACAATTAACAGCGTTTTCTTATCTGCATTTAAACCGAAAAATTCAGCGGCACGCGGACGTTTACCTTCCAGCATTACGACTTCTTCGCGTACGGGATTTCCGGTGAGAATAATTTTCTCCTTCGGAAACCATTTATCCAAACCATCATAGGCAACACAAATTTTATTGACGGATCCTGCCAATAATTTATTTGTTTTACCCGGAAACGAATTCTGCTCCTGAATTACGGTAGGTATTCTTTTTTGTGTGGCAATTTTTAACATGGGTCCACTAGCATACCCTCCTACTCCAACAACTACATCCGGATTAAATTCACGAATTACGTTTCGTCCTTTAATCATGCTTCCAAAAAGATTCCAGAAAAATGAAAACCATTTAAAGGTAATTTTCCGTGGCATCCCCTGAATTTTTAATCCCACAATTTTATATCCGGCGGCCGGAACCTTTTCCATTTCCATGCGGCCTTCTGCTCCAACAAATAAAATATCGAGATCAGGATTCTTTTTCTTTAATGCATTTGCAATAGCTACAGCAGGGAAAATATGTCCACCCGTTCCTCCTCCACTAATTAAAACTTTACGCAACGACATAATTTCCTCCTTCCTCTTTTGCACTTGTATTCCGCTTTGCACGATTATGCTCTTCTTCTGATTCCTGCTCTACACTACGGCTAACGCTTAAGATCATGCCGAGCGATACACAGGTAAACCATGTTGATGTTCCTCCCATTGAAATCAATGGCATATTCTGACCAGTAACAGGCATTATTTTCGTACATACTGCCATATTTACAAAGGCCATAAATACCAGATTAAGGCATAACCCCAGAACCAGTAATGAACCAAAATTGCTATCGCATTTAGAGGCAATGCGAATGGATCTGTACAATAAAATCAAATACATCATCAGCAATGCCACACCGCCCAACATGCCGAATTCTTCAATGAAAGAAGCAAACACAAAGTCGGCATATGCTTCGGGGATAATGTGCTTCATTTGACCATTACCGGGTCCTTGTCCAAGCATTCCTCCATTGGCAACGGCCTGAAGTGCATTATTAATTTGCCATTGTTTTTTCGGGTCTTCGGAGGAGTGACTGGTAAAACGATTCATCCATGTTTCCAAACGCGGTAGTAATTCAGGATTAGCTTTGGCCAGCAACAGCATCAATGCCATTGCAGCAACAGCACTTCCCACAATGGTTAAAATATGCCGCATTGGAACTTTTGCTAAAAAAAACATGATGAGTACAATTCCAAAAATTAAAACGGCTGTAGAAAGATTTTGCGTAATAATTAAACCGATAACCAAACCAACAGGAATCAGAATGGGAACAATTCCCTCTCTGAAATCTTCAAATTTATCCTTGTTAATGGTGAGCATCCGCGCAACAAAAACAATCAGTACCACCTTCGCAAAGTCGGAAGTTTGAAACTTAATATTTAAAACAGGAATTTCCAGCCAGCGCTCTGCTGAGTTAATTTTTACTCCTGCCACCAATGTGACAAACAATAAAATCACACTCACCCAAACCAAAATCTGCGATAGCTTGGAAAAATATTTAAAGTTGATATTGTGAACATAAAACATCATGACGAAACCGGTCACCACCATCATTACATGTTTAATCAAAAAGGATTCCGTTCCTGTATCACTCGAACGAACAAGAATTGGTGTGAAGGAATAAACCGACACCAGCGATAGCAATGAAAGCAACAATGCAATCATCCAGATCACTTTATCTCCCTTTAGATATGTAAATACAGCTCTCAAGCGTTTTAATTATTCCAATTCGATTTAAAAGAATCACCACGGTGACGATAATCTTCAAACATTCCGAAACTGGCGCATCCGGGAGAGAACAACACAACATCTCCGGATTTCGACCATGATTTTGCTTTTGATACAGCTTCTGTCAGATTTGAAACGTAATCGTAATTATCCACCACCTCAGACAATGAACGACGTATTTCTAAATCCTGCTCAACTCCGAAAACCACCAATGAAACAACTTTGTATTTCACAAGTGATGCGAGAATCGAATAATCCTCCGGAAAATCGGTAGTCTGTAAAATCAACACCACCGGTTTTTCGATTTGCATTAATGATTCATTCACCGAACGCAAATCAGTTGCCTTAGAATCATTGATAGCTTCCACTCCATTGAAGCTTTCAATGTATTCCATGCGGTGTTCAATCAACGAAGGTCTTTCCCTCAATTGATCAACAGAAACCGATAGCAATTCTTTATTTAGTTTGCTTTTCATATCTGCAAATTATAAAGCACGAACGGCGGATTTAAATTGGTGTCCGCGGTCTTCATAGTTTTCGAAAAGATCAAATGAAGCGCAACATGGCGACAACAATACCACCTGGTCTTTTTTCGCTAAACGATACCCAAGTGCAACTGCTTCCTCTGCCGTTTTTGCTTCAGCAATTTGCTCAACCATTCCGGAGAAGTGATTGATGATTTTGGAATTGTCGGTACCTAAACATACAATAGCTTGTACTTTTTGGCGAACCAATTCATCCAGCATCGCATAATCATTGCCTTTGTCAACGCCACCAACAATCCATACAATTGGTTTATTTACCGATTCCAAAGCATACCAGGTAGAATTTACATTGGTAGCTTTTGAGTCGTTAATAAACTCAATGCCATGAACGCGGGCAACGAATTCTAAACGGTGTTCAACATTCTGGAAATCCGACAAACATTCGCGGATGGTTTCCTTTCTGATTTCAAGCAGCTTTGCGGCAATACCGGAAGCCATTGAATTGTAAGCGTTGTGCTTACCCTGGAGTGCAAGGTCAAAAATTGACATAGATAGTGTGGTGTTGTTGGTGGTTATATTGATTGTGTTTGTTTCGTAATCGGCATAAGCTCCTTCTTCTATTTTATGCTTAATAGAAATCGGATACTTATGAGCAGTAATCATTCGGTCTGCCATTTCTTTCATTGTAATTTCATCGTCGGCACAATAAATAAATGCGTCCTCCGATTGCTGATTTTGCAGAATTCTGAATTTGGAATTCACATAATTCTGCAAATTATAATCGTAACGATCTAAATGATCCGGTGTGATATTGGTAAGAACCGCAATGTTGGCACGGAAGTCATACATATTATCCAACTGGAATGACGACAACTCCAATACATAGTGGTCGTGATCTTTTTCCGCCACCTGCATTGCAAAGCTTTGTCCCACATTACCTGCCAATCCCACATTTAACCCTGCACGCTTTAAAATGTGATATGTCAGTAATGTAGTTGTCGTTTTTCCATTGCTGCCGGTAATACAAATCATTTTTGCATTGGTATAGCGTGATGCAAATTCTATTTCAGATAAAACCGGAATATTCTTTTCTTTTAATTTTTTTACGATGGGTGCTTTATCGGGAATTCCCGGACTCTTCACCACTTCAGTAGCATTTAAAATCAGTTCTTCACTGTGTTTTCCCTCTTCAAATGGCACAGAACGTTCCTGCATCATGGATTTATATTTTTCCTTGATGCTTCCCATATCGGAAACGAACACTTCAAATCCCTGCTTCATAGCAAGAATTGCTGTGCCTGTTCCGCTTTCTCCGGCGCCTAATATGACGAGTCTTTTTTTCAACGAAGTTTCAGCGTTACAATTGAAATCACTGCCAGCATTATTCCTACAATCCAAAATCTGGCAACAATTTTAGATTCGTGCATTCCTTTTTTCTGGTAATGGTGGTGCAATGGCGACATCAGAAAAATTCTTCTTCCTTCTCCATATTTCTTTTTCGTGTATTTGAAGTAGGACACCTGCATCATCACCGATAAATTTTCGATAAGGAACACGCCACAGAAAATTGGAATAAGCAATTCTTTACGAATAGCAATGGAGAATACCGCAATGATTCCTCCCAATGCCAGCGAGCCGGTATCACCCATAAATACCTGCGCAGGATAAGCGTTGTACCACAAAAATCCGATACAGGCTCCAACGAATGCAGCAATGAACACAACCAATTCTCCCGAGTCGGGGATGTACATCAGGTTGAGATAATCAGCAAAAGCAAGGTTACCGGATAAGTACGCGAAAATGGCCAATACCGTTCCAATAATAGCAGAAGTACCAGTTGCTAATCCATCTAATCCGTCAGTAATATTTGCTCCATTCGAAACTGCAGTTACAATGACAATAACAATGACCACAAAAATCACCATGGTGAGGATGGACTCTTTCCCGGCGATCCATGAATAATTGAATTCATTGTTTTTTACAAATGGGATAGTGGTTTTAAGTGAACGCGTCTCCTGCCATACGTAATTTCCGTCATCGCATGGAATAATATCGCCTTCACCGGCCACTACTTCATAGGTCTTGTCGGGATCAATCGCAACTTTTTCTTTAATCCGGACATCCTGATGAAAATACAGCGTAATACCTACAATGAGTCCGATTCCGATCTGACCCATCACTTTAAATTTTCCTGCTAATCCTTTTTTATCCTTTTTAAATACCTTGATATAATCATCAATAAATCCAATTGTACCTAACCAGATGGTAGAGACAATCATCAAAATCACATAAATATTTTGAAGCTTAGAAAACAACAATGTTGGAATTAAAATGGCCATTAGAATAATGATACCACCCATTGTTGGTGTTCCCTTTTTCTCCATTTGTCCCTGTAATCCCAAATCACGAATGCTCTCTCCAACTTGTTTATAGCGGAGATATTCAATCAATCGTTTTCCAAAGAGCATGGAAATGATCAGTGATGTAATAATAGCCATCGCTGCACGGAAGGAGATGTAATGAAACACCCCTGCTCCTGGAACATCAATTGAATCGAGATATTGAAATAAATAGTATAACATCAGTGTCCGATTAGCTTAAAACTTTCCTGTACTTCTTCGAGATCATCGAAATGAAATTTTTCTCCTTTGATCTCCTGGTATTTTTCGTGACCCTTACCTGCAATGAGAATAATATCGCCGCCTTCTGCCATCATACACGCTGCACGAATTGCTTCTCTTCTATTGGTAAGTGTCATTACTTTTTTCATCTGATCCGGCTCAACCCCTCCCATCATTTCACGAATGATTTGTTCCGGTTCTTCACTTCTTGGATTGTCGGATGTAATCACTACTTTATCACTTAAATCGCAAGCGATAGCCGCCATTAAGGGACGTTTTCCTTTATCGCGATCTCCTCCGCAACCAACCACGGTAATTACCTTTTCATTTCCGGTACGGATATCTTTTATGGTATTCAAAACATTCTTTAATGCATCCGGAGTGTGAGCATAATCGACAATCGCCGTAATGTCGTTGGCAGATTTTAAATACTGAAATCTTCCTTCGGGTGGCGACAAGGTGCTGATTTGGGTAAGTACCGCCATTTCATCCTGACCAAGTAATCGAGCAACAGCATATACGGCAAGGATGTTGTAAGCGTTAAAACTACCAATGAGTTTTGTCCACAAATCTTTACCATCAATATTTAATTGCAATCCGGAAAATTGATTTTCGATGACACGTGCTTTATAATCGCACATCGTTTTAATTCCGTAGCTTCTGAGTTTTGCTTTGGAATTCTGAACCATTATTTCGCCGTGGTAATCATCTTTATTCACCAAAGCAAAAGATGAATCCGATAATTGATCAAAAAATCCTTTTTTCGCTTTCAGGTATTCATCAAAGGTTCCATGGTAGTCGAGATGATCATGCGTAATATTCGTAAACACCGCACCGGTAAAATGCACGCCGGAAATTCGTTTTTGATGTACGGCATGCGAGCTCACTTCCATAAAACAATACGTACAACCTGCATCCACCATATCGCGCAACAAACCATTTAATTCAATGGCATTCGGAGTAGTATGGGTGGAAGGAACTACTTCATTGTGAATGCGGTTCACTACGGTGGAAAGCAATCCGGTTCGATACCCCAATCGCTTAAACAATGAATACAACAAGGTTACTGTGGTTGTTTTTCCATTGGTACCAGTTACACCCACCAATTTTAATTGTTCGCTGGGATGATCATAGAAATTGGATGCCATTACCCCTAGCGCAGCATTCGGATCACTTACTTTAACGTAGGTAACATGTGGATGCAGCGTAGCCGGAATATTCTCGCACACGATGCAATCTGCACCAAGTTCAACTGCTTTTGCAATGAAATCGTGACCATCCATTGCACTTCCCTTAATGGCAACAAACATCCAGTTGGGGCGTACCTTTCTCGAGTCGAGGGTTAATCCTTCAACGGCAATATTGGTTGAACCATGCACCTCAACGATGCGCACACTATACAATATGTCGCGTAATAATTTCATTACATCAATTCAATAAGAATTTCTTGTCCCTTAGCAATGCGCTGTCCTTCCGGAATCGATTGACGTTTCACTCTGCCGCTTCCTTTCACTTTAACCATCAAACCTTTATTCTCCAGAATAAAAAGTGCATCTTTTAATCCCATTCCAATTACACCCGGAACAGTGTTGTCGTCGTAATTCCTTTTTTCTAAAACCAATTTTCTGCTTTCGCTTATAACAGGTTTTACCCACTCTGCTCCAACATCGGTTGAACGGGAGGAGATATTGAGTTCATCAAAAACTTTTTTCAAATCAGACTGTTTACCGCTCTTCACCGAAGGCGTTTCAAGTGATGCCATCAATTGAAAAACTTTACGTTCATGAATATCCAGCGATCGTGAATAAAGTTTGTCGGCGATTTCCTTGAATACATTTCCGGCCACGGCATTTCCGTAATAACCGGTTAGTACATTCGGTTCCATTACCCAAACGATGCACGAATACCTGGGCTCATCAGCAGGAAAATATCCGGCAAATGAGGCGAGGTATTTTTCTTTATTATAAGCTCCTTTTGTATGAATCTGAGCTGTTCCTGTTTTACCTGCAATTTTAAAACTGGAAGCTTTTAAATTTTGCGCCGTACCCGTATCAACAACACCTTCCAGCATCGGACGAATCATGCCCAGGGTTTTGTCGCTGCAGATTTTTTCTTTGATCACAATCGGCTCAAACTTTTTAATTACTCTACCATTACGTTTTACTTCTTTTACAAATTGTGGTTTTACCATTTTTCCATTGTTGGCAATGGCATTGTAAAAGGTAAGAATGTGAATTGGTGCTAATCTTACTTCATAACCGATGGCCATCTGAGGCAAGGTTACGCCCGACCAATCTTTTTTATTTGAAGGATCTTTTAAATAAGGTTTTGCTTCACCGGTGATATCGAGTCCTAATAATTCACCGATCCCTAATTCTTTTAATCCTTGTACATATTGTTTTGGATTGGCAGAATAACTTTCAAAAATGGGACGAGAACAACCGATGTTGGATGAAACTTCCAATGCATGCTGTATAGTGATGGTGCCATGCGGTTTGGTGTCCTTCATTTTTAAATTGTAATAGGAATATTCACCATTACCGGTGCGGACAGAATCGGTTGGACGAAACTTTCCGTCTTCCAATCCCACCATGAGTGAGGCTGTTTTAAACGTAGAGCCGGGTTCAATGGCTGTTCCTATGGCATGGTTGAAATATTCATAATATTCTCCATCGCTGCCAATCGATAAATTGGCCATGGCTTTTATCATTCCTGTTTCCACCTCCATCAATACAACACATCCCGCTTTTGCTTCGTACTTTTTCAACTGATCCATTAATGCATTTTCTGCTACGTCTTGAATGTTGATGTCGATAGAAGTATACACATCCGAACCATCTTCGGGATTGATTTCATAATTATCGGAAACAGGTCTCCACTGAAATCCGACTTTTTTCATCAGCTGTTTTCCATTAATACCACTTAGCTCTTTACTAAATGCACCTTCTAATCCAACGCGCGAAATGTATTCCGGATTATTGGGATCGGGACGCTCATAGCCGATGAGACGGGCTGCGAGTAATCCAAATGGACGGCTACGTTTGTTCTCTTTAATAACAATCATTCCGCCCTTGTTTTTCCCCAATTTGAAAATGGGAAACTTCTTCATTTTTTGAAGCTCCGGATGTTTTACTTTGGCACGGATTAAGAAATAGCGATTCGTATCCTTGCGGGCTTCTACCAGCGATAAATAATATTGGTCTTTTGTTTTTTCCGGAAAGAGTTTTGCTAATTCATAAGAGAGAGAATCAACATTATCATAAAAAATCTCATCGCTTAATCCATCTGCTCCCATATCCATTCTTACTTCGTAAACAGGAATGGAAGTAGCGAGCAAACTACCATTATCGGAATAAATATTTCCGCGCACAGCTTCAATGGTGCGGAGATCGGTGAGCTGATTTTCGGGCTGACCAATAACCGCAACTGTATCCACCTGAATCCGGAAGACTTTCACAAGAACAACCAGGCCAAAAATGCACAAGGTGAAATACACCAGATACATTCTGCGCAGCATATCCTTTTTATCTTTCGACTTCTCTTGCACGATTAATACATTTTTTCTTTTTGATACCGCTTCACCAAAATCACTTTCGGTGGTTCATCTTTCATTTCATATAACCCCATGGAAGCCGTTGAATCTGCAATTTGAGATTGACGGCTTACCAAATTCAATTCTGTTTTAACACTGATATATTCCGAATTCAATTCCACCAACTCCGATTCAATCTTTTCAATCCTTCTGGAATTTTTATCCGTTGTATATCCCATTCCGATATAAAACAGCATTAGCGCAGTGAGAAAAAATATGTAAGGCAGGTTATCTACCACATAATCTCTCGTCAGCACATTTCCATTAAGAACATCACGAAAAGAGCGAGCTACTTTATTCGCTTTTTTCTTTTCCGCTTTCTTTTCGGCCTTTACTGTTTTATATGTGTTATTCTTCATTTATTTTTTTTCTGCAATCCGGAGTTTTGCACTTCGTGATCGCGGGTTTTGTTCTATTTCTGCTTCGTCGGGCACCAACGGTTTTTTTGTTAAATCGGTGAACGGTGTAATGGGTACTCCGAAAAAATCTTTTTCTATTTCTCCACTCAGGTTTCCCGATCGCATAAAATTTTTCACTAAGCGGTCTTCGAGCGAGTGATAGGAAATCACAACAAGTCTTCCGCCTGGTGAAAGCACTTTAAGACTTTGTTGCAGGAAATCGCGCAAAACCGACATTTCATCATTTACCTCAATGCGAATCGCCTGAAAAATTTTTGCCTGGTATTGCTTTTCTTTTTTTCGCGGTGCAACGCGGTCAATGATCTGCAATAATTCTCCCGTGGTAGAAATGGCTTTTTGTTTTCTTGCTTCCCCAATGAAATAGGCTAGTTTTCCGGCATTCTCCGCTTCACCGTATTCGCGAAAAATAATTTTCAACTTTTCGGTTTCATAGGAATTGATAACATCGAAAGCACTCAGGGGCGATTGCTGATCCATTCGCATATCGAGTGGCGCTTCATAGCGAAGTGAAAATCCACGCTCGGCATCATCGAACTGATGAGAAGAAACACCCAGATCTGCAAGAATTCCATTTACGTTTTCAATTCCATCCATTGCTAATGCAGATTGGAGATTGGAGAAATTGGTGGGATAAAACCGAAAACGGGAATCGTTAATCAGATTGTTCTTCGCATCCGAATCCTGATCGAATGCACAGAGCGTTCCATTATCGAGATGCGATAAAATTTCACGCGAGTGTCCGCCACCTCCAAAGGTGACATCCACATAAATTCCTGAGGGTTGAATGTTGAGCCCTTTAACAGCAGCATGTAAAAGAACAGGGATGTGATAGCTGTTACTGGTCATTTTCTTCATCCAGATTGCCTAAGAGTTCTTCAGCAAGCTGGGAGAAGTCTGCCAGACCTTCCTTCATCTCCTGTTCATACCTCGACTTGTCCCACAGTTCAATGCGATCAAAAGCCCCCACAACCATGAGGTCTTTCTTGATCCCAGCGTACTGCATGAGACTTTGAGGTAAAAGGATTCGTCCACTGGAATCGATCGTAACCGGAATCGCTCCATTGCGGAATTGTCGAAGTAAGCGCCGACCCTTCTCGGTAAAACCGTTGACTTTCCCGCTTACGCGTGTCATCAGTTTTTCCCACTCTTTCATTGGGTACAAATTGAGGTGCGACTCAAACCCCCGATTCACGACAAATGTTTCGTGATCAGCCGGATCGAGCTGCTTCTTAACGCCAGAGGGAAGCGCAAAACGCCCCTTGTCATCAAGCCTGCAATCATATTCTCCAATGAATCCTGCCATAATAGCTTTCACCAATAAGGTGCTAAGTTAATTATTGTCTCCCACTTTGTGCCACTTACTCCCACAATGTTGATAAATTTCTACGTGGACTGTTATTCAAAGTTACAAAAATCTTTGAAAACACCAATAAAATCAAGCTTTTTATGAGGTGGGAGAAAGTGGGGGTAATTAACAATTCAAATCCACATTCCCTTGTTGATACATCCCCTTACAAAAGCCTTTATTTTCGGGCTTTTTATTAACTTTGAGTTTACACAAACCCTGTACATCATGAGCGGAAAGGTGATTAAGGAAGGCGACTTCGAATACATAGAAGCCGGTGAAGGTCAACCGGTTATACTTTTACACGGACTTTTCGGAGGCTTAAGCAATTTCGAAGATGTTATCTCCCATTTTGCACCACGCTGTCGCGTGATTGTGCCACAGCTACCCATTTATACCCTGCCGGTGCTCAACACCAACATACCGGCATTGTCCAAATTCTTGTTGCGTTTTCTCGACCATAAAAAAATTGAGAAAGCAACATTGTTGGGGAATTCACTTGGTGGACATGTTGGCCTGGTTTTCACCAGCGAGTACCCGGGTCGTGTAGAGCGTTTAATTCTTACGGGCTCTTCGGGATTGTATGAAAATGCATTCGGCGGATCCACCCCACGTAAAGGCGATCGCGAATACCTCAGAAAAAAAATCGAATTAACCTTTTACGATCCAAGTCATGCCACTGATGAATTAGTGGATGAATGTTTACATATTCTCAATGATAAAGGAAAACTCATCCGCATTTTATCATTGGCAAAATCAGCTATTCGTCACAATATGGCGAAAGACCTACCACAGATTACGGCACCAACCTGTTTGATCTGGGGAAAACAAGACACCATTACTCCGCCTGAAGTAGCCGAAGAATTCAATCGACTCATTCCAAATACGGATTTGTTTTGGATTGATAAATGTGGACACGCTCCAATGATGGAACATCCGCAGGAGTTTAACCGCGTGTTGAGTGAATGGCTGCAGAAACACGGAATTTGATCGCCGTGGAAATTTTAAGCGCTAATTTTGTTTCCAGTCACGCCACCTTAGACAAACTGCCTTCGGGAGATCGTCCGGAATACGCTTTCATTGGAAGATCCAACGTTGGGAAGAGTTCGCTCATTAATATGCTGACCGGAAAAAAAGGGCTGGCAAAAACCTCTTCCACTCCCGGAAAAACACAAACTATTAATCATTTTCTGATTAACGGCGATTGGTATATTGTTGACCTTCCCGGATATGGTTATGCAAAAACTGCAAAATCACTTCGTGAAAAATGGAAAGGTTTTACGTTTGATTATCTCACTCAGCGCGAACAACTACAATGTGTATGCGTTTTGCTCGATTCACGACTAGAACCGCAACGGATAGATATGGAATTTATGGAATGGTTGGGCGTGCAAGGAATTCCATTTGCAATGATTTTTACCAAAGCCGATAAGTTATCTAAAACACAGCTGCAAAAGAATTTTTCCATTTACGAAAAACAAATGCTGGAAATCTGGGAAGAACTTCCTACCGTATTTTTTACTTCGGCAGAAAAAGGAAATGGCAAAGAGGAATTACTTCAATTTTTTGCCGACATCAACCAGAAATTAAACGAAGATTCAGAATAGAATTGTCGTTATCGCCGTAAAGCAAAGTGTGCCTGTAAACGAACAAAGCATTGCTTTAAACCAGGACGATTTTTGTTTTGCAGCTTTCATCATCCGGTGAAAAACCAGACCAGGATAAACTACCTGCAACACTAAAATGTGAATTAACGTCAGGTCTAAAATCAGAGGACTTTCACTCCAATACACAGAAAAAGGATGTAGGAAGATGGTTGCAATTGCAATTGATCCTCCAATGAATGCATTCATCACACAGTGTTCAATAAAATTGAATCCTGCATTAGAATAAAATACCCACGAAAAAAATCCGGAGATTAAAAATGCCAATGAAAAACTCCATTTTGGATTTTCAATTAAATGCATTTCAATATTATCCAGTGTATTAAAAATGTTTCCTTTTTCGGTGGGAAGAACAGGAAAAAGATGAAACAACAACACCATGAAACCGGCACTCACAAATAAAAACAAAAAGGGATTGGTTATACCAACGCGCTTTCCTTTTAAAAATGAAAAATCATTGTGCCCGGACTTTTCCACAAGCGAACAAAAGTGGATGGAAATCCCGAATCGATATGCCATAATGCATGAGGGAGATCGTGCATTAAACCTGAAAAGGAATAACGATGAACAGAAGCGCTCTGGCCACAGGCGGGACAAAACTTTTGTTTAACCGGTCCCCCGCAATTCAGGCATAACGGATGCTTCATCGGTTAGCCGATCAATTTCATTTTTTCCGCAAAATGATAGCAGAAATCGCGCATGTCGCCACAAATTTTTTCTTCACCTGTGGCACGTTCAAATGTATCGGCCATGGTGAGTAAAGTCTGATGAAAAAACTGTTTCATTTCATCGATCGACATATCCTTGGTCCACAAATCCATTCGCAATGTGTTGCGTTCTTTTTCATCCCACATGGCAAGAATTAGTGCTTTCGAATCCTGATCTGATATTCCTGCATCGCTTGCGCTCCATTTCATTTCAACCGGCACCTGGTTCTCATCGAGTTTAACACTAATATTTATTTCGCTTGACTTACTCATTTCTTTTCGGGTTTGTATGATTTTAAAATTTTCTTTGGATTATCTATGGCCATCAATTGCGGTAACGTTGTTTCAGGATGTTCTTTCACATAAGCGCGAACCATCATCCAACCTAACCAATTTCCTACTCTTCCAGGAGAATTATTGGGGAGTCCGCTGGTAAATGGTGCTTCATCACAAAACTTTTTTATTTCGAGAGGTTCAGTTGAATAGAGTAATTTCTTATCCACAATATCGCGCCAGATATTGTTTTCATTTTCAATACACCATCCAAATTGATCTGAGGTATAGCGAATTTTTATATGATCGGGTGTAGTGGGAAGTAAAGCATCCAATGCATATAAAATCTTGCCTTCATAAACGATGCGCGATAAAAAATCCTGACCCTGCAGTTCCTCCATAAAATTCACTTCAAACCATCCGCGCATAATGTCCACCACCAGGTATTCGCGAATCATTTTATCCTTCATGAATTGAGGAATCATTTCCGTTGAAATTTTCTTTACCGTGCGATTGTCAGGTCCCAGATACATATCCAACCCCACTCCAACAGAATGTTCGAAAGTGGAAACTCCGTAATTAAAAACGGAATTATAGGTAACGATTAAGGGGATTTCTGCATCGGGATAATAGTACTTCAAATGCCTGAACGCTTCTTCGAGGTCCTTCTGAAGCCAGGACAAATCGCCATACTCAGCAGAGATGTCCTGATAAACCTGCATCATCACCTCATCGTGAATAAACCGGTCCAGCGACACCACAATCAGTGAATCATCGGGAGAGCCGGCTCTTAACATTACCGCGACGTAAGCGTCCCATAAATCGCCATATTTTTGCGAAAAGCGGGTGTTTAAGGCGGGTAAATCCTCGTATTTGCACTCAAAAAGCTCCTTCTCCATCCGATCGATGCGAATTTCGACCTCAATTCCCGATACATCCACATCCAGCGGATTCTTTTCTCCACAGGCCACCAGCAGAATTGTCAAAAAAATTACCTGAAAAATCCTCATATCCTTATTGAAAAAATGCATTATTCCCTATTATTGCATCGAAAATCAATGATAAAACTATGAAAAAAGTCGCAGGTATCATCCTTGGCGCGATGTTCAGCGTAACATGCCTCGCTCAAAGCGGAGTTGGAGCAGGAAATGAACAAAATTTCCGTTTCGGATTAAAGGCTATGCCTTCGGTTAACTGGTACAAACCGGATAACACTAAAAAATACGAAAATGGAGGAGCAGTGATGAAGTTTAACTGGGGACTAACCCTCGACTTCAAACTCTCGAATTCAGCATGGTTATCTTCCGGTTTGGAAGTTTCTTATGATGGCGGAAACATTAATTTTAAAGACACCGTTGGATACCTTCTTTCCAACTCCGAATTCCAAAGTATCCCGGCTGATGCTTCGGGAATGGTAGGCAAGGATGTTGTTCAATTGAAAGAACGTCGCTATAACAGCACTTACGTTACTTTACCTTTGAACATTAAAATGAAAACCAAAGAAATCGGAATGTTGAACTATTACGGTATGTTCGGATTAAATCTTGGTGTAAAAGTTAAAACCAAAGTTACGGACACTGGTTACCTTAACGGTTCAAGCAGTTTAACAGACAACGAAGGTTTGGACAACAGCAAAGACATGGGCTTTTTCCGTGCCGGTATTAACATTGGAGGTGGTGCTGAATGGAATTTAAGCGGAACAACTTCTTTAGTTTTCGGATTACAATACAACCTCGGATTTACCAATGTGGTTAAAGGTAATTCTGACTATGTTTTTAATGCCGGATCTACCAATACACTTAAAGCAATTGAACAAAAATTTGCTTCACACTTCATCGGACTTTCCGTTGGAGTTCTTTTCTGATTACAAAAACTGATACCCCGTCCACTGTAATGGTGGACGGGTTTTTTATTATGCAGCATAAAAAAATCATAGCGCACATTGTACATTGGTTGAAAGAATATTCCGATTTATCCGGCACGCACGGTTTTGTTATTGGAATTTCGGGTGGTATTGATTCTGCCATTACCTCAACGCTATGTGCTTTAACCGGAAAAAAAGTGCTCTGTGTAAATATGCCTATTCACCAAAGTGCAGCAGAATACAATCGCGCCAATGAGCATATTTCCAATTTAAAATCGCGCTTTAGTAATGTTGATTCCGTTGAAGTAAACTTAAGCGACACCTTTGAAACCATGCGAAAAGCATTTCCCCCCACAGTGGCGGATCACTTTTTAGCTATGGCAAATACCCGCTCCCGCTTGCGTATGTCCTGTTTGTATGCATTGGGTCAGGAAAAAGGTTTGCTGGTTGCAGGAACAGGAAATAAAATTGAAGATTTTGGAATTGGTTTTTACACCAAGTATGGTGATGGCGGAGTAGATCTAAGTCCCATTGCCGATCTCAGTAAAACGCAGGTGTTTGAATTGGCCAAAGAACTGGAAATTGTAAAAAGTATTCAGGAGGCGAAACCTACGGATGGGTTGTGGTCGGACGGTCGCAGCGACGAGGATCAGATTGGTGCAAGCTATCCGGAATTGGAATGGGCAATGGAATATGTTGCTCAATATGCAAGTTTGGAAGCGGAACGGATCAGCGGAGATCAAATCCCCAGAAAAGGATTAAGCGATCGTCAGGATCAAGTGCTGGGCATCTTTTTGCGCTTCCATAATGCCAATAAACATAAGATGCTACCCATTCCGGTTTGCGTTATTCCGAAAGAATATTTTCATTGATGAAACAACTTCCATTGTGGCTTAGGCTGCTTTTTGTTTGCATTATTTGCAGCGGACTAGTTACCGGTCTCGTTGTATTACTGGGATAATTACTTTACCCGTTCTCCATTTACAAACTTCACCACGAATGCGCCTTTAAATCCGGCATCGCGCATTTCTTTTTGCTTTACCGCAGCCTCATCCAATGTTGCAAATTCTCCAACGGTGTATTTATAAATACCATTATCGAGATAATATGAAACACCGGAATATCCCTTGAATAATTTATCCGATTCGGAAAGTAATTTACCGGAAGTCAGAATTTGAACTTTATATACAAGTCCCTCCTGAATGGTAGCCTTATTTACGTCATTTTTTTGTTCATGCACGAGCGGCTTAATCACTTCCTTTTTATCCTGCACAATAATTTTCCGATGGTGTACCCTGCACTTTTTTTCTTTGGCAAAATCAATGGCAGGAATTTTATCCTGGTGGTTTTCGCGAAGGATATAGAGAGAAATTAATCCTGAATCAGGAATAGAAATTGTTCGAATGATTTCGCATTTTTCATTGAAGCAGTTTTTTGCAGCTGTAATTGAACTAGCAGATCGCTGCCAATATTTTATTTTGCCCGACTCGGTTTGTAAGCCGATCGACAACACATTTCTATGGAGCGAAATAATTCCCGACGAATCAGAATACACCAGCTGTGTATCCTTTTCACTCAGCAACTGAACCGGTAAATTGACAAATGGAAGATCGCTTAATCCATCACCAAAAAAAATGCGACAATTGCTTTGGGCAAAAAGAAAACCTGGGGCAATAATCAGAAAAACACCTATGAAAAAATGATATGCCCTCGAAAAATTCATCAGGCTTCGGGAGCCAATTCAACTTTTAATCCGTCGATTTCCGGACTTATTTTTATCTGACAACCCAAACGCGAATTCGGTTTAACATGAAAGGCCTGATCCAACATGGCCAATTCATCATCACTTTGTTCCGGCAAGGAAATATCGTTGAGCACGTAGCATTGACACGTTGCACACATGGCCATTCCTCCACAAGTTCCTTCTACAGGCAATTCATAGGCCTTGCATAATTCCATCAGGTTCATGCCCATGTCGGTTGGACCTTCCAGTACGTGTTCTTTTCCTTCGCGGTCGACTACGGTAATATTTACACTGTTTTCTGCCATTGATTAAAATCCATTTACACCGTTTACGGTTGTATATTTTAATACAAGATTTTTATCGGGATAAATCCGCTTAAATGCCGATTGCACCATGAGCGTTCCCTCATGAAATCCGCATAAAATCAATTTCAATTTTCCGGGATACGTATTTACATCGCCAATGGCATATATTCCGGGAATATTGGTTGAATAATCAAACGTATCCACTTTTATCGCTCCTTTTTCAATTTCAAGACCCCAATTAGCAATAGGTCCTAATTTTGGAGTAAGACCAAAAAGCGGTACAAAATGATCGGTTTTTATTTCGTAGTTCTCTTTGTCTTTTTGCTGAATAACCACTGCATCTAATCGATTGCTTCCGGTTAAACCAACCACTTCGGCATCGAGTACAAGATTCAATTTACCTTCGGCACCCATATCGAAGACCTTTTGAACGGAATCCAAATGTCCGCGGAAGGTTTGCGAGCGGTGCACCAGTGTAACAGAGGCTGCAATTTTCTTTTCAATCAGGTAAATGGTCCAATCTAAAGCAGAGTCTCCACCTCCCGAAATAACCACGTTTTTACCGCGGTAAAATTCAGGGTCCTTGATAATATATTCAATGCCCTTGTCTTCGAAATCGGTGATATTGGAAATAGGTGGTTTTCTTGGTTCAAACACGCCCAATCCGCCGGCTATGGCAACAATCGGTGCTTTATGTTGCGTGCCTTTCACGGTGGTGACCAAAAACTTCCCGTCTTCGAGTTTATCAATTTTTTCCGCTGCTTCTCCCAGTGTAAATCCAGGTTTAAAGGGAGCAGCTTGTTCCATCAGGTTATCGATGAGTTCTCCGGCCAATACACTCGGAAATCCGGGAATATCGTAAATGGGTTTCTTGGGATAGATCTCCGAACATTGTCCGCCGGGCTGGGCAAGACTATCAATCAGGTGACAGCGCAATTTGAGCAAACCCGCCTCAAATACAGTGAAAAGTCCAACAGGACCAGCACCGATAATAATGATATCAGTTTCAATAACGTTACTCATGGCTGCAAATTTACTATTTATGGGGCTTTCTTGGGAGATAAAAGTCACAAACAATTCTGACCCTGATCAGCAAAGACCTAACGCTAACAAAGTTGAGCTAAAAAGGTTCCGGAATTTGCTTCAGATCCTTTGTTTATCGATGTTTTCGAAACGGAGGAAGTAACGGGTACCCGGGGCATCGAGAATTTCAATGCTACCGTTTAGCTGGTCGGCTAAAATCCGAATGAGGTCCACCCCAAGCGTTTTATTGGAGGTATAAAAGACATCCTTCGGAAAACCAACCCCATCATCACCCACCATCAATTCAAAATTCTTACCATCACCTTTCAGGTGAAAATAAATGGTGCCTTGTTTTCTGTCGGGGAAGGCATATTTCAGTGAATTCGATACAATTTCATTCAGCAGTAATCCCAAAGGAATAATCGTATCGAAACCAAAACTTTCCGAATCAATTTTTTTATCGATGGTAATAGCCGTGTTCAATCCGTAAGTATCTACCAATTCTTTCACAAGCGTTTCCATGTATTCGCCTATGTTCACTTTGGAAAAATTCTTGGTTTCGTACAACTTCTCGTGAATGAGTGCCATACTTTTAATGCGACTTTTCGAATCTTCTATTAAAGCGAGCGACTCCGGATCTTTGATATAATCGGCATGAATATTCAAGAGAGAAACAATCACCTGCATATTGTTTTTTACACGGTGGTGAATTTCTTTCAGCAACAATTCTTTCTCTTCTTTTTGTTTCAGAATTTCACGTGTACGGATATTTACTTTTTCTTCTAAAATTTCATTGTGACGTAACACATTTCGCTGCATCAATGTATTGATGTAATAAACGCCATATACCAGGGAAATTAAAACAATTAAGAAAAACCACCAGGTTTGCCAGAAAGCAGGATCAATTTCGAATGCAAATTCGGTGTTGGATTGACTCCACAATCCATTGGCGCTTTTTGCCTTTACTTTAAAAATGTATTTCCCGGGAGGAAGATTGGAATAAGAAGCAACGGAATTAGAGGTTAATGGCGACCACTGCTTATCAAAACCTTCGAGCATGAACGAGTATTTAACGCGTTCCGGAAAATCCATACACACTCCTGTAAATGAAAATGAAATGTTGTTTTGATCGTGACGAAATACATGTCCCGCAGGAACACCAAACCAATCCAGCTCTGTCTCGTCAATATCTTTCATCCATTTATCATCGTAAAATAATTTCACACCGGTGATGTGAATAAGCGGACGTGTAAATGCATCGGGATCTTCGGATGGGTTGTATTTAATTAAACCTTTAACTGTACCAAACCAAACGCAACCATCGTCATCAACCAATACCGACTTATTGTTGCACTCAATACCTAAAAATCCTTCGCTCTTGGAGTAGTTTCGGATATTGGCGATTTGTCCGTAAGAAGTAAACCTGATTTTATCGAAACCTTTATTGGTACCAACAATCAGATCGCCTTTTTTATCTACAGCCAGAAGATAAACAGTGCCGGAAGATAATCCGTCGTTTACATCATAATTGGTAAATCGTCGTCCGTTAAAACGAGAAATACATTTATCAGTTCCCACCCAAATGTTTCCAAATTTATCTTCGGCAATTGAACTAACATACGTATTACACAGTCCTTCATCTGATCCAAAAGAGGTAAAGATTCCATCCGATAGTTTATTTAATCCTGCACCGGTACCGATGTAAATGTTTCCTTTGGAATCTTCCAGTAAAGAATGAATCCAATCGTGATTTAATCCATTTTCTTTCGTGAAGCGCTCAAACTTTTTCCCATCGAAAACCGCAAGTCCAAACCCGGCGGTACCAATCCATATTCTTCCGTCACGTGCTTGCATCAGGCAGCGGATATTATTATCGGGCAATCCGTCCTCCGTAAAGTAATTGGTAAACTTACTGCCATTATAAACCGACATTCCCTCACGGGTTCCGATTAATAAATCATTGTTTTTTAATCGCACCAATACTCTCACATTATCCGAGGGCAATCCATCTTTTCGTGTAAATTGTTTTACTTCATTTCCATCATAACGAAATAAACCTTCACTCATGGAAGCAACCCATAATGCGCCGTCATTCATTCGCACAATGGAGAAAATATCGGTTAAACCAAGTCCGGTAACCCCATTAAAATAATTAAATGCAAAACCATTAAACCGAACAGCTCCGGACCCCCTTGTTCCGAACCAGGTGCGACCCGAACTTTCGGTAAACAAACAGCCAATGTTTTCGTCGGGTAATCCATTCTGATGTGTAAAATGTAGCAATTTTCCATTGCGAAGTAAAAACACACCACTGCCAATGGTTCCAAACCACAACTGATCGAAATCGTCCTGATAAATCGAAGTGAAATCGGCATTTATAAATTCATTGTCTTCCGATAAAATGAGGGGAAGGTTCTGAACTGAATAATTCTTTTTAGAAATCTTCATCAGGTCTGCATCCGTAGCTATCCATAATGAAGTTTCATCTGAACTGATACTCCGGATGTACATCCCTTTTGTAGAGGGAATGAGCGAATATTTGTGCTGATCGTAAACAAAAATTCCTTTGTCGGTACCGATGTAAATTTTACCGTCGGCATCCTGGTAAATGACTTTTGTTTCAAAATCATTGGTTCCATCTAAATCATACAGATTCGTAAAATCGTGTTGGTCGTAAATGGTTAAACCTTCTACGGTTCCGATGAATAACTGATCAGAAAATTTATCGTACAACAAACAGGTGATTTCATTGACGGGAAGTCCTTTTGTTTTATCGTAAATTTTAAACTTGCTTCCGTTAAAGCAGGATAATCCACCCCAACTGCTTCCAATCCATAAATTCCCGTTTTTATCTTCAGCAATGCAATTAGCAATTTGTCCGGCCAAACCATCTTTCTCCTCGTATTGCAAGAATGTTTTTCCATCAAAACGTGCTACTCCACCACCCTGTGTAGCAAACCATAAAAATCCGCGTGAATCTTCCAGAATTGCATTCACTTGCGATTGAGGCAATCCCTGATCCACGGAATACTGCAAAAAATTATATTGCTGTAATCCGCTAACAGAAGACTGCGCCTTGAGCATTCCCGTAAAAAGGAATAACAAGAGATATGGAAGGAGTCGTTTCATTAATGTTTACCGCAAACACATTTAGGTGAAGCAAAAGAATTGGTTTGTGCGTTGATCTTAAATGATGAATTGCTTCCGGGCATTTCCCAGAAAAATTTCCCGCGGGGAACGTTGTAGTTTCCGACTTCATTCATGGTTTCCGGATCATATAAACGACCGTTAACCATAACGTATGAAATGCTCTCTGTATTTCTGATATTCTCCAATGGATTTTTATCCATGATGATCAAATCGGCCAATTTCCCTTTTTCAAGTGATCCAATCTGATCTTCCATGCCAATGTAATGCGCTCCATTCCATGTGGCACAACGCAGCGCTTGTAATGGCGACATTCCGCCTTGCACCAGCATCCAGATTTCCCAATGTGCACCAATACCCTGAATTTGTCCGTGAGAACCCATATTCACCTTAACACCTGCATCCGCTAATTTTTTGCAGGATTGTGAAGCGAGGATGTGTCCGTTTTCATATTCTTCATCCGGAATCATGGTGCGGTGACGGGATCTGGAGTCGATTATGGTGCGTGGCGTAAAATTGAGGAGTCGCTTTTTCTCCCACACATTATCTTTCTGGTAAAAATAAAATTCTCCATTCACTGCTCCATAAGAAACAATAAGCGTTGGTGTATAACCGGATTGACTGTTTTTCCATAATTCAACCACATCTTTATAAGCTGGTGCTACGGGAATATTGTGTTCAATTCCGGTATGACCATCCAATATCATCGTCATGTTATGATAAAACGTACTTCCACCTTCAGGAACCACCATGCAACCCAATTCGCGCGCAGCTTGTATGACCATCTGACGTTGTTCGCGTCGTGGCTGGTTATAACTCTTGACCGAGAAAGCACCAAAAGCCATGGTTCTTCGAATGGCAGATCGTGCATCATCTATAGAATTGATCGGTGCTTTAAAATCGCCATCTGCACCATACAAAATGGTACCCGTTGAAAAAACACGTGGTCCAACCATCGCTCCGGATTTCACCAATTCAGAATAAGCAAAAACCATTTCCGTATTCGATGAAGGATCGTGAGTAGTGGTTACGCCATAAGCAAGATTGGCATAATAGGGCCAATGTTTTTGCGGCGTTAAACCGCTTCTGAAATGACCCACATGCGCATGCACATCTACAAATCCGGGCATTATGGTTTTACCGGTAACATCTATCATTTTCGCATCAGCAGGAATGTTGACTTCAGTCACTGATCCTACCTCAACAATTTTATTATCCTTTACCAATACAACACCATTTTCAATCACTTCATCACCACGCATGGTGATAATACGAGCGCCTTTAAATGCGATCATACCTTTCGGACGATCCGTTGAAATTTCGAGTCCGATTTTAATTCCTGCCGTATCCGGCTTTACTGCTTCAGCGGGTGCATCCGGAAGAAAAGTAAACTTTTTATTCAATGCAACGGAATAGTATTCTTCGCCGAGTGTCCACATTAATTTCTTGCTATCACCGCTCCAGTGCATATTAATTCCTGCATCACGGGAAACCTTCATCACAGGCACATTTTCAGATCCTGCACTTAAATCCAATGCTTTCCCACTATGAGGAAATGCGGCAATATATACGTTGTGTAATTCGCGGAAAGCAACCCATTTATTATCCGGACTCGGAATAAAATCGGTAGCATATCTCGAGGTAAACAATACCTGTTCATGATTTCCGTCGAGATCTACGGATTTATATTCGACTTCAGGAAAACTATTTGCATAGAAAAACAATTCTTTTCCATCGGCAGAAAACATCGGGCTTTCACCATAAGGATACACCCATGTTGATTTTCCGCCATTGGCATCCATTCTAAAAATTCCCGTTTCGCTACCATAGGTAAATCCCTGATCGTCATTTCCACCCTCGGTCCAGTAAACAATTTGTTTACCATCCGGCGAGAATTTTGGTTGACGATAAATTCCGCGTGCCGATGTAAGTGCTGTAGATTTTCCGGATTTGAAATCGTATTTCATAATGTAACCGGCTTTTTCATCATTCCAGGTTACATATACCAATTGCGTTCCATCCGGCGAAAAGCAAGGTTCAAATTCATGATCAGTTCCTTTTGTTAAACGAACAGGTTTCCCTCCGGAAAGATCTTTTTTCCATAAATATCCAACGGCATTAAACACAACGGTTTTCCCATCGGGAGAAGTGATTAAATGGCGGATTACTTTTGCGGTAAACTTATCCGGATCTATATTTCTGCGGAAGCGTAATGCGTCCTGAATTTTTTGTTGAACGTTTACTTTAAATGGAATTTCTTCGATGTTATTTTGCTGAGCGCCCATGGGACCGGAATTCGCCTGATCCACTTTTATTTTTACAATTTTACCGCCGGACCAAATCACAATTTGCCGATCGTCGGGGGTCCAGCTATAACCGGTATACACACCAAAAATCGCCCAGGCTTCCTGTTGATCTTTACTTAGTCCGTCATAAACCATCCATTCTTGGCCCGATTCAAGATCGCGAACCATTAAAACCGTTTTGGTTCTGATTCTGCGAACGAATGCCAGTTTTTTTCCTGAGTGGGAAATCTGTGGACGAATTGCTCCTCCTGAGCCACCGATAAAATTTTCGAGCGTCCCCTTTTTAAAATTATAACGACGAATGATGTAAATCTGACTATTTGGGTCTTTGTTGTATTGAAAGTATCCACCGGGATAAACATCTTCTGAAAAATACAACCATTTCCCATCTGGCGAAACACAAGGTTCGTTAACGTCCTGCTGGTCGTTTTTTCTTTTTGTCAATTGAATTCCTTCGCCGCCACTAATGTGATACATCCACATTTCACCAGCACCCAATGAGCGTGTAGCCGTAAAATGTTTTCGGGCAATGAGGTAATTTCCATCGGGTGTCCAAACTGCATTGTTTAGTAAACGGAAATTTTCTTTTGTCACCTGGTGAGCATTGCTTCCATCTGCATTCATCACCCAAATATTATCGCCTCCTCCTGCATCAGAAGTGAAGGATATTTTTTTTCCATCCGGACTAAAACGCGGTTGAATTTCCCAGGCATGACCACCACGAAGTAAACGGGCTTCTCCACCGGAAAAAGGCATGATGTAAATATCTCCCAATAAATCAAAAACCACGGAAGATCCATCTGGACTTACATCCAAATTCATCCATGTACCTTCGGTAGTTGAAAATGAAATTTCTTTGAGCGGACCCTGCGGTTGTGTTACGTCCCATTTTTTATCGTCGCTTTGTGCAGTTGCTGTTGCTGCCCATAATAAACACAGAAAAAACGTCTTGATTTTCATAGAATGAATAATGTGAATATCTCTAAATGTAACAAATAATGCCATTCGATATAACCAGCCGATTGGGCATTGCAAAAAATAAGTGATTATGCGCTAAAGGAGAGGATAAAAAATTTAATGCGCTGCCAGACTTTCATCCTTAACGGCAATTACGGCTTTAATTTCAGGAACCTCTTTACGGATGGTTTCTTCCACACCCGCTTTCATGGTCATTACCGACATACTGCAACTACTGCATGCTCCCAATAAGCGAACATGGGCTACCAGGTCATCCGTAATACGAACCAACTCGATATCGCCACCATCTGCTTCTAAAAAAGGACGGATTTTATGAATTGCAGCTTCTATTTTGGAATGAATTTCGCTCATTTATCCTCCTGTGGTTTGTACTGGTTTGGTCGGTGCAAGGTGATTGTTTCTCCAATTGACCTGCTCAACAAAGTTAGCCACTAATAATTCAAAAGCAATAGCTGTGGGCGTTCCTTCCTGTAATACAGCAGGACGGCCTGCATCGCCGCTTTCGCGGATACTCTGAACGAGTGGAATTTCCCCAAGAAAAGGCACTTCCAATTGCTCGGATAATTGCCTTGCACCGCCTTGTCCGAATATGTAGTATTTATTTTCCGGAAGTTCTGCGGGTGTAAAATAGGCCATGTTTTCGATCATACCCAACACCGGAACTTTTACGGAATCGAGTTTAAACATAGCCACTCCTTTGCGGGCATCGGCTAATGCAATTTGTTGCGGAGTAGACACAATAACAGCCCCGGTTAAAGGAACCAATTGAACTAAACTTAAATGAATATCACTTGTGCCCGGAGGTAAATCGATGAGCATGTAATCCAATTCTCCCCAATAGGTATCGCGGAACATCTGTGTTAAGGCCTTTGATGCCATAGCTCCACGCCAAACAATGGCCTGGTCCAACTCGGCAAAAAAACCAATGGATAACAATTTCACCCCGTAACTTTCAATGGGCTTTATCAGCGATTTGCCGTCCACATCAATTGCCATAGGTTTTTCATGCTGACAATCGAACATGATGGGCATGGAGGGACCGTAAATATCTGCATCAATCAATCCAACCTTGTACCCTTTTTTTGCGAGTCCCGCAGCGAGATTGGCCGTTACTGTTGATTTACCTACGCCACCTTTTCCAGATGAAATGGCAACTATATTTTTTACACCTGGCAAAATCGAACGCTGTTCAGGTGCACGGTCGGCCCCAAGAGCAATAACGTTTACATTCACCTGATAATCCTTCCCTAAAAATCGTTCAATGGCAAAACGACAAGCTTCCTCCATCCGTTTCCTCGAATGTAAAGCAGGATTATTGATACGAACGGTAAGAGAAATTACATTCTCATTTATCTGAATATCCGAAACCAGATCCAATGCAATCAAATCCTTTTTTAAATCGGGTTCAATGACATTAGACAGCGCTTCTTTTACTTTGTCGATCATAGCAAATTTTTTACAAATTTAAGCGCTTGATCGAAATACCATGGAAATATTCGTGCTATTCCTATATTTAATTTCAAAATGAAACTATGCGGATTCTGATTGTAATTTTTAGTTGGCTATGCATTTCAGCAACAGCTCAATATGATTCTACTGCATTCCGGTGGGAAGAATTGGGCGACTCCTGGCTGCAATTTGATGTAACTGCATTAAAGAATAAACCAAAAAAAACAGGACATCTGATTCTTGCTTTCCACTACGAAAGCATGAACCTTCAATTGATCCGCGAATCAAAAGGGAAATTCAACACCATTTATTCCGACACCCTCGAAGACTTTTGGTACAACGAAGCCAAAGCCTATTGGGAAATGACCATTTCCGGAGATACCATTTACCTGCCTTCACAAATTCCGTTTAAAGCCACGGTGGTGACAGAAAAATTTTTCTGGGACGGGAAAAAACTCCATCACCTGGAAGCTGAATTTACCGATGACAATTGGTCAAAAATAGAACGTGCCGATTCCCTTATCACCATTGGGAAATTCATTGAAGCCTCCGAACTGTTGGAAACAGTAGAATATCCGATGAGCTATTACAATTCAAGAGAATATGGCGACCGCATGATTGTTACCGCTCATACCATGGCGCTTGAATTATTTCGGAAAGAAAAATATAAAGAAGCAGCCCAAATTATGCAGGATGCAATGGAATATTGGGACAACGGATATTTGCTCGATTTCAGCCGGAAATCGGAATTGGATTCTGCCCGTAAGGAATATTATTTTGGTGAGTTTTGGACCGATGAAAATTATACCCTCTATTTTGGAGATTTCGGTCTATTTCTTTACAAAGCAGGAATGCTTGAAGAAAGCATTAAAGTAAACACCTGCCTGATGAATATCCTGCCTGATATTCCCGGGCCTTGCCTTCAACTGGCAGATGCCTACTATGATCTTGGTCAAAAAAAAGATGCCGCTTCCGTCTATAAAATCTATTGTAAACGAATGGATAAAAAAGGTTATTCAAGCAGAATTCCCATCCGGGCTAAACAAAGGCAGATACCGTAACCTAAAACTTACTTGAATTACTAAATAAACTTCATTATTTTGGGCATTAAATAAATGGGGTTTGAAAAAGTCGGTCTTTATAATTCTTATTTCTCTTGCGGTTGTTACCGTAATGGGTAAAAAAGTTGAAACGAAATCCTTGTTTCGTTCGCATGTAAAAAACGTAATGCATCATAACGTAACTCAAAACCGTGCTCCTCTTGCACAGGATGAGTATTTCATGCATTCATTTAATTGCGGAGGTTGTCATGGACCGGATCCCAGTGCCATTGCCATGGTAGACAACAACGGAACCGATGTAAATCTCTATTCCGATTGGCGCACCAGCATGATGGCCCTTTCTGCTATTGATCCTCTGTGGAGAGCGAAAGTGAGTCAGGAAATCACCGTTAATCCGGGACATGCCGATGAATTGCAAAGCACCTGTACAAAATGCCACGCCCCTACCGGAAGATATACCGCCGAATACAAAGGATTACTCCCCTACACCATTGCTGACCTTGAAAATGATTCATTAGGACTTGATGGCGTTTCCTGCAGTGGATGTCACGCTATTGATCCCAGCGTTGGCACTACCTTCTCCGGAAATATCCCTTACGATACGGTGCATTATGGTCCCGATGGATTCCGTGCAGAGTATGGTCCATTCGATAATCCCGTACAAGGCAATATGCAATTGTATGTTGGAATTAATCCCACATTCAGCACACACGTAAGTGAAGGAAGAATGTGTTCCTCTTGCCATACACTGATTACGAATACAGCGGATTTGTCGGGTAATTTAACCGGCGGACAATTCATTGAGCAAGCAACATTCCACGAATGGAAAAACTCGGCCTACCCGGCTTCATTTACTACTTGTCAGACCTGCCACATGCCGCAAATCGAAGATCCGGTGATTTTAATGGTGGGTAGTATTGGACTTGCACCTCGTTCTCCATTTAACCTTCACTACTTCAACGGTGCCAATTCGTATATGGTGAATCTGATTAAAAACAATAAAAGTGCACTGGGATTGGATTCCATTCCCGATAAAGATTTCGATTCAACCCTTGCAACGATTGGTCGCCAATTAAAACAAAACACAGCGAAACTCACTTTCACGCAAACACCTTATGTTGGTAATGACACATTGTATGTTGACCTGGAAGTAAGAAACAAAGCAGGACATAAATTCCCCAGCGGATATCCATCACGACGTGCATTTGTGCAATTGGTTGTTACCGATGCTGCGAATGGAGATACGCTCTTTAAATCGGGAGTGGTAGATAATACCGGCGAAATTGTAAACAATACCGGTCCATATCAAAATCACTATACGATGATCAACAGCGAAATGCAAACGCAGATCTACGAAATGATTATGGGTGATGTGAATGGAAATAAAACCACCGTATTGGAACGTGCCGCTCAACCTTTAAAAGATAATCGTCTCCCACCTTTTGGTTTTAGCACATCACATCAAAGTTATGATACAACAAAAATCATTGGCGGCGCATTGAATGATCCGGATTTCAATTGGAATGGCGGCACAGAAGGAACCGGTAAGGATGTGGTTCATTATCACATTCCACTGGGAGGATTTTCAGGCAATGTAAATGTCACCGCAAAAATTTTATACCAAACCATTAATCCCGGTTGGTTAAGCGAAATGTTTGCACTAAATACAGCCCCCATCGATGCATTCCGAAACATGTATCAGAATTCGGATGTTAGTCCGATTGTGGTAGATAGTATTGCTATTGGAGGAATAAGTTTTTATACCGGACTCAATCCTTCATTGAGGAGCCAGCTAAAAATTTATCCGAATCCATCCCGAGATGGTCTTGTGATGATAAGTAGTTCTTCGGTAGAAATCCAAGAAATCGAACTTTATGATTTGAGTGGAAAAAAGCTGACAATCAACTCTATTGATTATTTCCAAAGCATCAAAATGCTTCGATTACCTGCTTATTCAGGAATTTTCATTCTGAGAATACGGACCGAAAAGGGCTGGATCAGCGAAAAAATTATCCGAATCACCGAGTGATTTTTTCCCTTTTATGATTGGTAGGTGCCCCATATTTATGTAAATTGAGGGCTCAATCAAACAAACACATTTCTAATTACACCAAAAACTTTAAGCATGAAGAAAAGTTTACTTACGTGTTTTGGTATTGGAGGATTGATGATTTCTGCAAATGCGCAATTAGCATTTACAGATGCATCTGCACGTCTTTCCAATGGCCTTAACAGTGGTTGTCCAATTACCGTTGTGGATTGGAACAATGACGGAATGGACGATATCGTTCGTCTTGATCAGGGTTATATTCTTGTAATCGATGAGCAACGTCCGGGTCAGAATTTTGTAACCCACAATTTCGGAGCAGTTGGAAGCGGTTCCGGTTGGGCATGGGGTATGGCAGTTGCCGATTTCGACAATAACGGTTATAAAGACGTTGTTGCGGGTGGTTACTCCACTTCCTATCCTCTTCGTGTTTTAATGATGAATGCGAATGGTACTTCAGTAACCGTTCAGAATTTAAGTCCGGGAAATTTCTTTGTGCAGAACATCACCCTGGGTGATTTTGACAATGATGGTTCTACCGACATTTTTTCGTGTGATGACAATGCTCCGGCGCATATTTTCCTGAACAACGGATCCGGAACATTTAGTGCATCCACCATCATCAATTTCGATATTACACCTGGTCAAACCTCCGGTACATCGAATGATGATTCCGGAAACTATGGTTCAGTTTATACCGATTTCGACAACGACGGTGATCTTGATTTATACATTGCAAAATGTCGCCAGGCCGTAACTGGTCCGGGTGCAACCAGCGATCCACGCCGTATCAATATCATGTTCCGTAACAACGGAGATGGTACCTATACCGAAATGGCAACTTCTGCAAACATTGCAGTAGGATGGCAAAGTTGGACCGCTTGTTTTGGTGATGTGGACAATGACAATGATTTCGATTTAGTTCTTACGAATCACGATCATGAAAGTCAACTCTACATCAATGACGGTTCTGGTGTATATACTGAAAATACAACTTCAGGAATCACTACATCAGGTATGACTCCAATTGAAACTTTGTTTGCGGATTTCGATAACGATACTTACATCGACTTATTAATTGGTGGTTCCAGCAACTTTAAGTTTTTCCATAACAATGGAGATTTAACCTTTTCGGAAGTAACCAATCTTTTCGGAAGCAGCATTATTTATGCACCTGCAAATGGAGATTTAAATCATGATGGATTTATGGACTTAGCGGTTTCATATGCTAACATCTATACCTCTCCTTCTTCTACCGACGACAAAATCTGGTTTAACAATAAAAACTCCAATCATTTTGTAGTTGTAGATTTAAAAGGTACCACATCTAATATCGACGCTATTGGTGCACGTGTTTCCATTTATGGCGCATGGGGTGTTCAAACACGCGAAGTTCGTGCAGGAGAATCTTACGGTACTCAAAACAGCGGATTCGCTCATTTTGGTTTAGGTTCTGCAACCAGCATTGATTCAATTGTTATCGACTGGCCGACTTCAGGATCACAAACCATTTACGATCCGGCTCCTGATCAGTTTATTTCTGTAATTGAAAACGATTGCGTATCACCTGTGGCTGCATCCATTACTTCCAGCAATGGATCGTATGCATTCTGTACCGGACAATCCGTTACCTTATCTGCACCTGCAGGATATACTTACTTGTGGTCGAACGGAGCAACTACTCAATCGATCGTAGTTAATGCAACCGGTGAATTTAATGTATTGGTTTCTGCAGCAGGAAACAACTGCGGATCTTTATCTCCTACAGTTTCTGTAACTCAAAATCCGGATGAAACACCAAGCGTTTCTGCGAATGGTCCAACCGAATTTTGCTATGGAGAATCAGTGGTATTAAGCGGAAGCTCTCACCCGAACGGTTATAGCTGGTCGAACGGTGAAACCACCCAATCCATTACCGTAACTGATGCCGGAACTTATTCGATGACAGTTCAAGGTGCTTGTGGAAACTTCACATCCACTCCGATTACTGTATCAGTAAATGCAGCTACTGCTCCAACAACTTCCGATGTAAATATTCCTGTTCCCGGAACGGCTAACCTTACTGCTACCGGTACTACCATTTCATGGTACGATGCAGCAAGCGGAGGAAATTTAGTTGGTACTGGTAATAACTGGACCACTCCATTCATCAACACTACTACAACTTATTATGCAGAAGATGTTGCCACCTTTACAGGAGGAACTGCTACAGGTGGTAAACCATATGTAACAGGAGCAAATGTGTACAGCGGAAATACAACTAATGCAAAAATGTATTTCGATGTAACTGAAGCTTGCACGTTAAACACTGTGAAAGTGTATACTGATATCGCAGGAACTCGTTTAATTCAACTTTACAGCTCAGGCGGAACATTACTTAATTCTGCTTCAGTGAACATCCCTGTTGACTCCAGCGATATCACGTTAAATTTCGCTTTAACTCCTGGTACTGGATATTATCTTACAACTGATGCAATCACCAACCAAGCTATTCCCGGATGGGGAAATCCTGGTCCACGTTTAAAACGTAACTCAGGCGACGTTGCTTATCCTTATGCTGTTGGTAGCTCGATTTCAATTACGGGTAACAACCAGGGTACAACCTTGTATTACTACTTCTACGATTGGCATATCACTTTACCTGACTTTGATTGTCCTGGTCCACGCTCTTCTGCCACTGTAACGGTAGGTGCTGTTGGAATTGGTGAACTTTCGGAAAATGGTTTCAATGTATATCCAAATCCGGCCAAAGACATGCTTTACATTTCTTCTTCCAACGGAAACTATTCTGTAGAAATGTATGATGTAACAGGACGTGTTGTTTATACAAAAACTACAACAAGCGGTAATTCTCAGATCGACGTGAACGAAATGGTACCTGGTGTATATTTCATTCGTCTCGAAAATGCTTCGGGTAAATCTATCCGTAAAATTATCGTTGAATAAAAAATATCTTCATGCTGAAAAGCCCGGATCGAAAGGTTCGGGCTTTTTCACTTTTATATCTTGATAATCCTATTTCTTTCCCACCTTTTTGAATGCGAATTTGATTTAGTTTTGAACTGATGAAGTTTTTGCGTGTTTTCATTTTGATTTCATGTTGCTGCTCCGGATTAGCAAATGCCCAAACTTTTGGATTTAGTAGTGGAATACCAGTCTGGCAACCTCTAAACCATATTATTAATCGATACAACGATACACGTCCCTGGCTAACGAATCAGATGAATGAAATTCATTTCTTACCAGGTGTTAATATCGGATTTGGAATGCATGAGTGGGATTCAAAATTTTCATTTGATTTATTCCGGCTTCAATGGTTAAGAAAAACAGTAAAGGCAGAAGGCCAGGATCAAAGTCGAACAATGCGCGTAAAATTTTCAACCCTATCCATTATCGGATTCGGGTATTACCCCATTGCAAAATCGAAATTTAAATTAGGTTTTAACCTTTATCCGGTTGAACTTTCACGGCTAAAAATTAAAGGTAAAACAAGCGAAGAACCCGATTGGAAATATTATTACAAAAGCGCTTCATTTTTTGGAATTCCCACGAATGCAAGTAGCACCTTGACTTTTGATTTCCTCTACCTAACAAGTGAGAAACTGCATTGGCAATTTCGATTATACTATTTGTACTCATGGTTCAAGGATGAAGAAATTCTATTTGTAAACAAAGAATTAAACCCAAATACTTACCAATACACAAATCAATCTCAGACATTGGATTGTAGTCATTTCGGAATTTCAATATCACTTGGCGTACACTGATTCACTATGAAAAAAGGAATTCTACTTCTCTTCTCGTTTTGCTGGATGAATCTTTGCTTTTCCCAGGATAATCTTTGGATTACAATACATGGAGGTTATAATTATAATCAATTTAAGCCTGGTCTTTTAAACGATTTTATTTCCAGCTATAATTCCGCCTATTCATCTTTCATAAAAACCCCATTCGATAAATTTGATGAAAGCATGGCGGGTTTAAATTTTGGTGGCGGAATGTTTTTGCAATTGGAAAAACTAACACTGGGCTTTGACTTTTCAAAAGTGAAATATCGTCAGGAAAGGAGTACGCAATTCAATAACCTGAATGGTCGACAGGTAAGTCTTCAATTTGTGAATTGGGACATGAACATTGATATTGGGGGCAAACTCTTAAAAACCGGCAGCGTGGGGTTCTTAATGGGAGTCACATACAGGTCTGCAGCTATTTATTCAAAATCATTTTCATATGGCGAATCAAACATGTCATACGGTTCTGAATATTGGCTTAACGGAATTTACAGAGGAACACCACAAACCGATCTGAATGTGGGGGCTGTTATAAGAATCCCCATTTTTAAGTATGGAATGATTCAATTTACTGCATACTATCCCCTCCCATTTGCAGATGGAAATCCGGATGAACAGTATCTGAGTGCCTTTTCAGATGATAGTCCGGGTAAAAACATTTGCTCGCAATATTTCCCCAAAGATGTTGCACAATTTGATGCCAATTGCAGCGCCGGTATTTACGATTATCAGAATAATGTTATTCCGAATAAATTTCGGGGACCCTATTTGAATGCCTCGCTGGTTTTCCGAATTAATCTATTAAACGAAAAAAAATGAAATACATAGGATGCCTGATTACGATTCTTTGCTTATCACTTTTTTCATCATGCGGAAAAGATGATCCAATAAACCCGGAGGATGTATTATTTAAACGACTTTCAACTGGGAATGGAATCTGGAAATTGGAAAAAGTGGAATACATCTCATTTGATGCCAATGGAAATGAAACGCTCGATTCGGCATTGATACCGGATCAACAATATATTTTTTACGAAAAAAGTGAAGAGATCGACGGATTAATCATTTCCTACCATGCCGTGTCAATTTCTGAACCGAATAATACGGGTATTACGTATTCTATTTGGGCAGAAAAAGAGCGCGTAATCTTTTATCCGGTTGGAGACATCCTCAATTCCGTTGCAGAATTCGCTGTTGAAAAAGATGAAAAGAATAAACAAACCTGGATCCGATTTGTAAACCTAAACGGTAAAGTGGTGTTTCATTTGGAAAAATGTCCGGATTGCACACCTTATTACACGCCGTACACTGAAAATGGAATTTAAATTTTTAATTCTTTCATGGGATCCCAAAAAAGCTGATCAAAATTCTGAACCTGATCATCAATAACAATTACTCCTTCTGCTTCCAATAATTGCTGCATGGTATCCGGTGTTGCAAAATGCATTTTACCCGATAACAATCCAATGCGGTTCACCACCCGGTGAGCAGGTATGCCAGAATCGCCATGCGCTGCATTCATAGCCCAGCCCACCATACGTGATGAACGTGCAGCCCCAAGATATTTTGCAATTGCTCCATAGGATGTAACTCTTCCATAAGGTACAAGTTTGGCGACTTCATGTACCTGCTGAAAAAAATCTTTGTTCTTTTCCGAAAGTTTAACGGGTTTTAATGCCATCTACAGTTTTATAATATTCTTCCAATGCAGCAAGCGCAGGATCCATTTCTATGATAATATCATCGCGACGTTTAAAATCGGCAAGCAATATAAATTTCAGGTATTTTATTTTCTTTCCTTTCGATAACCACATCTCTTCATAAAAGGTGCGGATGTCGAGAATATCTCTGGTTTCCGCATCGAATGAATTGAAATCATCGCCATATAAATCATTGGTGTCAACAATACACTTCAATTGATAACGACGAATTACTTCCCTTGTGTATTCGTACAATAAATCACTATCTGATTTTACATGAATAATTCCATCCTTACCCAACAGACGGGTATATCTTTCCAAAAACCATGGAGAGGTTAAACGCTTTTTCTCCCATTGCGGACGAGGCTGTGGGTCGGAAAATGTCAGCCATATTTCACTTACTTCACCCGGTGAAAAAAATGCGGCTATAAAATCGATTCTAGTCCGGATAAATCCTGCATTGGAAATTTTTTCCTCCAATACCGTTTTCGCACCACGCCAAATCCGCGCCCCTTTAACGTCGATACCAATGAAATTTTTATTGGGAAAGCGTCGTGCTAAGCCAACTGTGTATTCACCCTTTCCACAACCCAGCTCTAAAACAATCGGATGTTCATTTTTAAAAAAATCCGAATTCCATTTCCCTTGTATAGCATGAGGTGTTTTCATTAATTCAGCACGCGAATCCTGAATAACATGCGGAAATCCCTCCATTTCGGCCCAACGTTCAAGTTTGTTTTTACCCATTGCAGATTGAATTGAACAAATGTACAAGATTCGCTGAATTGTTCAGATTGATGTATTTTGGAGGCCGAAATGATGAATCAGGAACGAATTCTTATTGCCCCTTTAAATTGGGGTTTAGGTCATGCCAGTCGCTGCGTGCCGCTTATCGACCGTTTCCTGAACGAAGGTCACCATCTATTAATCGCCGGATACGGAGATGCCGGGGAATATTTAAAAAAAAGGTACCCTCAACTTGAATACATCCATTTTCCGGGAATGGAAATCAATTATGCGAATAAGCGATGGATGAAATTGAAAATGCTTTATCAATTTCCGAAATTGATCAGAAGCATTTCAAAAGAACATATCCAGTTAAAAAGCATCATAGAAAAACACAAAATCACGAAAGTGATTTCCGATAACCGCTTCGGGTTGTACAATAAAAATGTGCATTGTGTTTTTATCACCCATCAGGTTTTTATCAAAACCGGATTATTCGAAAAATTAATTCATAAAATAAATTCCTCTTATATCAGGCGATACAACGAATGCTGGATTCCGGATGTTGAAACGGAACCTTCATTATCGGGAGAGCTATCTCATGGAAACACACTTCCTGAAAACTGTAAATATATTGGTCCACTCTCCCGTTTTTCCGGAGTAACCTTACCTCCTGCAGAAGCAACGCTGGATGTAGTCATTGTAATATCCGGACCTGAACCAAGCAGAACAAGGTTTGAAATGCAAATGATTGAACGGTTTAAAAACACCGGTAAAAAAATTGCACTGATCCGCGGCACTTGTGCTCCTTCTACCCTGATTTTTCCTTCTGAATTTGTAACTGTGGTAGATTTAGCTATGGATGATGAATTATTAATGCTTTATGCAAAATCGAAACACATTATCTGTCGCTCGGGTTATTCCACCATTATGGATTTGCATGCCTTAAATCTAACTGCAGAATACATTGCAACGCCGGGTCAGCCCGAACAGGAATACCTGGCAAAACTCCATTCCAAACACAACTAATTCACCATTTCAAAACGTTCTTTGCCTAACCATTTCAGCAGCGATTTCTTACTTCCCAACAAATCACCAATCATAAAAAACTGCGAATACTGAATGGCTGCACAATCATCAAATGGTTCATTCACCACTTTCCATGGTGAAAATCCGGAGGAATGAATCATAACAATGGAAGTATCTTTCTTTTGAACAAAGCCTACATGCGAATCAAGACCAAGAATAAAAATTGAGTTATCGCATTTATTTAAATACTCTTTTAATCCGGAACGGTTTCCATTGGTAAATACCTTAATCTTTTTTTCTTCACAAAGTGTATTGATAATAACACTGGCAGCTTGTTGCGCAAGTGTAACACGGTCCAAAACAAATCCGCTATGAAGTAAAGTAGTCGTTACAAAATATCCGCATGCAATTTTTCCGTCCTGCGGTGTTTCTGTTATCCCGTTAAAATCCCAGGGCGTGCCGTACCAATATTGAAATAAAGAATCCGATAAAACTCCCATCAAATACAATTTGGCATCATCGAGTGTTTTTGTTTTGTTTCCGTTTTTATACCGCGATAACAATTGCTCCCTCGAATAATTGACCCGTTTTCTCAGTGCGAGATATTGCGTATTAAGTTCTTCTTTTGATAATTGCTGTAACCTTGAACGATATGCGTTTTGAGGCGCCGTATCATTCGTTGAACAAGCATTAAACATGATCATTAAGATCAAATAAAAAAGCATCCGTTTTTTCATAAAAAAGCCGTAAGTGATCTAAACTTACGGCTCTATAAAAAAAGAGAATGCCTGAACGATTATCCGTTGATGTTGGTTTATTTTACGATTAAACGTCGGTTAAATTGATATCCCGCTATAGATACGTTAATCACATAAACCCCATTGGACCATTGGGAAACATCGATGGTAGAAACATTACCATTAACGGATTCACTGTAAACTTTATTCCCGATGGCATCATACACCGTAATGATTTTTGATTGATGCACGGAAGCGAAACTGATCATAAAAAGATCTTCTGCCGGATTGGGATAAATGGAAATGGAAGAATTGAATTCCGTTTCAAATACCGATACACTATTGCCAATGGTAATGCTTGTGTTGATCATTTCACCGCAGGCATCCATAATCATTACTGAATAGGTACCTGGATTTAAACCGGAAAATAAAGAATCCGTTTGTGCAGCTCCTCCATTTAGAGAATAAGTGAGTGGCGGTGTTCCTCCGGATACCTGAATGGCTGCACTACCATCGGCACAATTGGAACAAGTGGCATTGCCAATTACATTATTATAGGCAACCAGCGGATTCGGATCGTAGATGTTAACGGTGACAATAATTGAATCGTTATTGGCATCTTTGATTTTGCAATGGTAAACACCTTCGCACAAGTAAACCGCCATGCTGTCTGTTTGCGTATTTGGATCGTCCCATTCAAACGTAAACGGAGCAACACCCGATACCGGAGTTACAATTCCAATACCACCGCAGTCGCCCTGACAACTATTATGGGTTAATGTAGCGTATGCATTTAATGTTGGAATACCACAACCATTGGAAGAAAACAAACTCAATCGATCAGTAGATAAAAAAGACCAGATTCTATCGCTTTGTCCAAGAGTGAACATATTCATACACGAATCAGAAGAATAATCCATAAAATTCTCTACCATGTCGGGCGGATTCATCCCTGCCCAAAAAGGATTACCCAAATCATCGCAGGTATTCTTGGTCGTATCGCAATCGAAATTTGATTGAGCATCTGCATTTGGAGTGTCCCAAACCAAATCATCCATTGAGCAATCGCCATCACCCCAAATGTGACGTAAACCGAGCCAATGTCCAACTTCATGCGAAGTGGTTCTTCCTAAGTTTGCAGGAGCAGTTGCAGGATCATTGGTTAAACCGATGTATTGATATTGAATCACCACACCGTCCGTTGCAGGATCGTCGCCCGGAAATTGAGCATATCCTAAAACCAGCGGCGTTCCAAAAAAGGACATATCACAAATCCACAAATTCAAATAATCGGTCGGAGGCCATGGATCTGCTCCACCTGTAGCTGTGCTTTTAACGCTATTATTAAAAGGCGTAAGCGCATGCGAAGCAGTGGATGATATTCGCTCTATCCCTGTGGTTGGATTACCATTTGGATCTACCGATGCCAGACAAAACTGTACACCGATATCTGCAGCAATAGTATCGAAAATGGAACGGGTATTAACGGCATTGGCATTTAAGCGACGGAAATCTTCGTTTAAAATATCGATCTGCGAAAAAATCAGCGAATCGGGGATGTTAGAACCTGCTGTATTGGGATTATACACCAAATGGACCACCACAGGAATGGTGATAATTCCACTGCGGAGTGAACGTCCACCCTGGCGATTCGACCAATGAGATGCTCGTTGCTCAGCCTGCATCATGCGGTTTTGCAAGGAGGGATTTACCTGTAAGCGATGCTTCAAAGAAACATCCGTTGCACAACGATCTAAGTTTTGCTGTGCAAAAACGCTCAATGTAAAAAAGAGCGCGGGAAGAAGGACGAAGAATCTTTTCATGGTTTCGGCTTTATTGGACTAAAATAAAAATTCACCGAGTGAAAATAAGCAGCAATGGATAAATGGAAAGATAAATTTACAGACGGTTTTACCGAAAATATCATTTAGCGCGTTCCAGCGTAAATGCAAATGTGGTTCCTACCCCTTCCGTGCTTCTCACGTTCACCGTTTGGTGATGAGCCTCAATAATATGCTTTACAATGGCAAGACCAAGTCCAGACCCCCCTTGATTGCGGGCTCGGCTTTTATCTACACGGTAAAAACGTTCAAAAATCCGGTTTAAATGTTGTTTGGCTATACCGGGACCATTATCCGCCACTTCAATTAAAATATTCTCATCCATATCGAAAAAACGAATCGATGTTTTTCCGCCTTCTTTACCGTAATTAACGGAATTCACCAATAGATTCGTTAAAACCTGTGCAATCCGGTTTTTATCGCAATTGACGTAAATCGGTTTTTCGTATTCTTTATTGAAATTTAAAACGATGCCTTTGTCCTTTGCCTTCATCTCCAGCGAATCCATTACTTCTTTGGCTAAATCGACAATGTTGATTTTTCGTTTATCCAATTCCAGTCTGCCAGATTCCAACTGTGTAATTGTATCGAGATCCTCAATGATATGGGTTATTCGATCAACCCCATTTGCTGCACGCTGAAGAAAGTTGCGGTTAATGGAGGGATCATCCAATCCGCCATCCAGCAAGGTGAGGATATAACCCTGGATACTGAATATGGGTGTTTTTAATTCGTGCGCAAGATTACCAAGAAATTCTCTTCTGAAATTTTCCTGTTCTTTTAGTTTTTCAATTTGTTGGTCCTTATCCTTAGCCCACTCAATTACTTCATCATTTACATCTCCGATCATATCGGGAGAAGACTGAATTTTTTCTTTCGTCTCTTTATTTAATTTTTGATTGTAAATAGTTTTATAAATCACTTTTACACGAGCGTAAATAAAACGATCTACTAAATAAAAGACAACCAAAAAGGAAATAACAACCGAAACAGAAGCCGTAACCAGCGGAAAAAATAAATTCCATTTTCCACTAACGGCAAAAGAAGAAAATAGAACAGAGAAAAAAACAATGCCACCCGTGATGAGGGAAGCAATCAATGCTATACCACGGGGCGTTGTACTATTCATTAATTATCGAGTTTGTAACCGACCCCTTTAACGGTTTTGATTAAATCCTCACCTAATTTTTCGCGAAGTTTACGAATGTGAACATCAATAGTGCGGTCTCCCACTACAATTTCATTTCCCCACACATCATTCATGATGGACTCTCTGGTAAATACTTTTCCGGGTTTAGAAAGTAAAAGTGCAAGTAATTCGAATTCTTTTTTGGGTAAGGAAAGTTCTTCTCCGTCTTTATAAACGATATAACGTTCCCTGTCAATTGAAATCCCTGCCACCTGTTGCGGTGTTGCAGTTTCGGCAACTGAACCTCGGCGTAATAATGCTTTTACCCGGCTAACAAGTACTCTTGGTTTTATTGGCTTGGTAATGTAATCGTCCGCTCCACTTTCAAAACCCGCGATTTGCGAATAATCTTCACCACGTGCAGTAAGAAATGCGATGATGGTGTTTTTAAAATCATCCATTTCACGCAGACTCATACATGCCTCAACACCGTCCATTTCCGGCATCATTACGTCCAATAATATTAATTCGGGTTTGTATTTTTTTGCTGCTTCAATAGCTTCACGCCCATTCCCTGCGGTATATACCTCATACCCCTCCTTCTCGAGATTGTATTTTACCATCTCAAGAATATCTGCTTCGTCATCAACTAACAGAATTCGATTTGTAACTGAATTTGACATTGTTTTTTTTACAAAGATACCCCTCGAAAAGGGTATTTATTGTTAACACATCATTAATAATCATTTAAAATTACGAAAATATCCGGAATAGAAAAGAGCATTTTCAAGCCATTAGAGGCCCTTTCTTAAGGAAATGTAACGTGTTTCGGCTTTTCAATTAATATTCAGATAACCTCGCGCTAATGAATGGGTAAGAATGGTGTTTGATCTTTGCATCGTTAAAATACAACCATGAAACAAATTTCAAATTATCTCCTGCTAATGATTTTCCTCTGTACTGGTAGTTTTGCCCTTGCGCAAACCGGTATCAAAGGAATTGTGAAAGATAAGTTAACTGGAGAGACACTCATCGGAGCGAATGTTAAGGTAGAAAAGGTATCGGGAAAAGGAGCCTCCACCGGATTAGATGGCGATTTTCAGATTTTATTGAATCCGGGAACTTACAAAGTAACTGCGTCTTATATCTCTTACAAAGACAAAACCATCGAAGTAACCGTTACACAGGGAGCACTTACAGAACTGGTATTTGCCATGGAAACGGAATCCAGCGTAATTGATGAGGTGAGTATTGAAGTAACGCGCATTACCAATACGGAACAAGCGGTTATCAATGAAATTAAAAATGAGGACCAGGTAGTTAGCGCTATCGGGGCACAGGAAATTCAAAAAACATCCATGCGTGATGCCGCCGAAGTAGCACGAAGAATTCCGGGTGTTACCGTAGTGGATAACCGATTTGTGATTGTGCGCGGATTAACCGAACGATACAATGCGGTGATGCTCAATAATGCATTAGCACCTTCGGTTGAAACCGACGCGAAATCCTTTTCATTTGATTTGGTTCCGAGTCAGGTCATCGACCGCTTTCTCATTTACAAATCACCCTCTGCCGATCTTCCGGGTGAATTTGCCGGTGGAGCAATAAAAATTTACACCAAAAATTTTCCGGAAAACAATTCGATTTATGGTGGGTACTCCTTATCATACAGACCTGGAACTACTTTCGATGAATTCAAAAGTAACGGCAGCTCCAAAGGTGAATGGTTAGGATTCGGAAAAAAAGGAAGAGATCTTCCTTCCAGCTTTCCCGAAAATGTTCGTGACATTACAGACCCTACACAATTACAAAGTATTGGTCAATCCCTCAATAACGATTGGTCACTGCAAAACAAATCGGCCATGCCCGATCAACGTTTCAATCTTGGATTCGACCGGATTTGGACCGACAGCATCACAAAACGAAAAATCGGAATGGTAACCGCCATTAATTATACCAATTCAAATCTGCATTTCATTTCGAATCGTTATGATTATAACACCTTCGATGAAATCACAAAAACGAGCGACACCATTTTCGGATATCACGATACTATTTATCAAAAACAATATCGCTTTGGTGCTATTACCAACTGGGGATATAAAAAAGGAAACACCACCATCGATTTCAGAAATCTGTTCAACCAAATGGCCTTTAATGAAACCACATTAAGAGGCGGTGAAAATCACGAAGAAGGTAACGACAGAAAAGAATATGCCTATCGTTTTAATCAACGTTCCATTTTATCATCTCAGTTAACCGGTAACCACATTTTTAAAGAAGATGCCAATGGAAATGCAGTGGATGTTCTGGATTGGACCCTCGGTTTTTCCATGGCCAGAAGAAGTGATCCGGATTGGAGAAGGGTACGTTACACCCGCGATATCGGAACGCAAAATCCGTGGCAGGCATACATTCCATTTTCTGCACAACCATTTTATATGGGACGTTTATACCTCAACATGAATGAAAACATCATGATGGGTGCAGCCAACTATGAGCACACGTTTATTTCATTCGATAAAGACGGAGTAATTAAAAAATTCCAGCCGAAAATTAAAGGTGGATTTTATGTAGAAAATAAAGCCCGCGATTTTTCTGTTCGCAATATTGGTTATGCAACGTCGAATTTCATGAATTTTAATTATTCGATTCCTTACCAATCCATCGATAGTTTATTGCAACCTGCCAATATTGATCCGGTAACAGGATTAAAAATTGATGAAGACACCAAACTTTCCGACTCATACCATGCAGAAAACAAACTTCGTTCATTCTACCTCATGGGAACCTTGCCTTGGGAACGATTCAATTTAGTAGCCGGCGTAAGAGCTGAAGACAATACGCAAATCTTAAATACAGGTACAATTACCAATCAACCATTGGATACTTCGTATCATACATTCCGGATTTTACCTTCCATCAACATGGCCTATCATTTAAAAAAGGACACCATGTTACTTCGTTTGGGATACGGAAGAACATTGAATCGTCCGGAATTCCGTGAATTGGCACCACTCACTTTCTACGATTTCGTTTTTAATGCGATTTATTCAGGTAATCCCGAATTACAAACACCTTCTATCGATAATATCGATTTACGTTGGGAATTGTATCCACATGCAGGCGAAATGATTTCGGCTGGTGTGTTCTATAAATATTTTAAAAATCCGATTGAATTGTATTTCCAACCCGGAGTAGGATCCGGAGGAACACGGTCATTTACATTCGGAAATGCATTATCAGCTACATCCTACGGTGGAGAAATTGATATCCGTAAATCACTTCAGGATACAAAAATTGGATTCATCGAAGATCTTACCATCGTAGCCAATGCATCTTACATTTTTAGTAAAATTGAATTGTCGGACGGACAAGCCAACACGGGATTAAATGCATCACGTCCGATGATGGGTCAGTCGCCCTACATCCTTAACGGAGGATTGTATTACCAGAATGACAGTCTTGGATTAAGCATCAGCTTAATTTATAACCGCATTGGACAACGCGTTGTAATTGTTGGTGTACCCGGAATTCCTGAAGTATATGAAATGCCTAGAAACCTCATGGATTTAACGGTTAGCAAGGACCTGGGAAAATATGTTACGCTTCGTTTCAGCATTCAGGACATCTTCAATAATAGTACGATGTTATTGCAAGATGCCAATGGCGATGGAAAACTTGACCGCGCCAACGATCAGAAAATGCAGGAATTTAAACGCGGAAGTTATTTCACGTTCGGTGCAAGCTTCAGAATCAGTAAAGAATAACATTCGTGTTAATAAAACTAAACCCGAATTAACAAAGGAGTGCATCAAGCACTCCTTTTTAGTAACAATACACTCGTCATATCGTCAGATTCCTTAACACAGCTGTAAGGAAGAGTTAAAGTTGCTACTCTACTTTTGCTTCGAACAAAAAACAAAAACAATGAAAAAATTAGTACTCAGTTTTGCGCTTGCACTCGGCTTAATGAAAGCGGCCGATGCGCAAATCGTAGTATCAGGTAACATTACAACGAATACCACCTGGACTAACGACAACATCTACATCCTTTCGGGGTTTGTATATGTAAAGGCCAATGCCACTTTAACCATTGAGCCGGGAACCATTATTAAAGGTGACTTTGCAACGAAAGGCGCTTTAATTGTTGAACGCGATGCAAAAATTTATGCAGCCGGAACACCGGAGCAACCAATCGTGTTTACTTCACAAAAAGCACCAGGACAACGTTCGTATGGTGACTGGGGTGGATTAATTCTTTGCGGAAAAGCAAGCGTTAACCAACCTGCAAATCCAGGCGGATCTCCTGCTACATTACAAGGTGAAGCAGTTGTTGAAGGTGGAGTTGGAACCGTATATGGCGGTGGAACTACACCAGACGACAACGACAGTTCCGGAGTATTGCGTTATGTACGTTTAGAATTTGGAGGAATTCCTTTCCAACCAAACAGCGAGATCAACGGTCTTACACTTTGTGGTGTAGGAAGAAGAACGCAGGTTGAATACATTCAAATTTCCTACGCTGGTGATGATGCTGTTGAGTGTTTCGGTGGAACCGTTCAATTAAAACACATCATTGCATACAGAAACTGGGACGATGATTTGGATACCGACTTTGGTTACAAAGGATTGATTCAACACGTTCTTGTAATCAGAGACCCTGCTATTGCTGACCAATCCGGATCTAACGGATGGGAGTCGGATAATGATGCTTCTGGTACAACAAACACACCGATTACACAACCTATCTATTCTAACGTAACATTGGTTGGTCCTTATGCCTTTAACACTACCATTAACTCTAACTACAAAAGAGCACTTCACTTAAGAAGAAATACGCGTACCAATGTTTTCAATTCAGTAATTATGGGTTACCCAACAGGATTATTGATTGAAAGTTCTTCTACTCAAGCTAACGCCACCAATGGTGATCTTCAGTTTCAAAACAATGTATTGTGTCAGATGAACGATACATTAGCTACTACAACAGCAGCGAATCCAAACAATGTTAATGGTGCATTCAATATCAATACATGGTTTAACACTGCAGGATTTAATAACCAAATAATCAATTCGATCAGCTCGTTGGGATATACCAATATTGATATGAACAATCCTGATATGCGTCTTACCGCAGGTTCTTCATTAAATTCTGGTGCAAGCTTTTCAAACGCCGCATTAAATGATCCTTTCTTCGACCAGGTAAACTATCTTGGGGCATTTGGTTCTGAAGACTGGACAAAATGTTGGGCTGAATGGGATCCGCAAAATGAACCTTACAATGCAACCATCGATAATTCAGTAGCTGCAACCATTACTCCAAGCGGAAGCACAACCTTCTGTCAAGGTGGATCAGTTGATCTTTCTGGTACAGCTATTACCAATGCAAGCTACGATTGGTCGAACGGAGATGTAACTTCAACCATCACTGTTACTACCAGCGGAACGTATGATGTAACCATTACCAATGAAAAAGGATGTTCTGCTACATCATCACCGGTTACTGTAACAGTAAATGCAAATCCAACTGTATCTATTTCTGCAAATGGAAACACTTCTTTCTGTACTGGTGGTTCAGTTGATTTAACTGCTAACCAAACTCCGGTTCTTTGGAGCACAGGTGCAACAACACAAACTATTACTGTAAATGCCAGCGGAACATACTCTGCTACTTATACTAATGGTAATGGTTGTTCTGCAACTTCAAACGATATTACTGTAAACGTATCTGCAACTCCAATCCCAACTATTTCTACCAGCGGTTCTACAACCATCTGTTCAGGTGATGTAGTTACATTGAGCGCTTCTGCTTCAGATAGCTACCAATGGAATTTCAATGGTTCACCGATCTCTGGTGCTACTTCGCAAACTTATGATGCAAATGCTTCAGGTACATATACCGTAACTGTTACCAATGCAAACGCTTGCGATGGTGTTGGTACATCTAATGCAACTGCAGTATTCGTTAATCCTACTCCAACAGCAGATGCAGCTTATGCGGCATTCGGATTTGTTGTCAACTTCACCAACAACTCACTTGGAGCAACATCTTACTCATGGGATTTCGGTGACGGTACTTCTTCTACACAAGTGAATCCTTCTCACACATATGCAACAGCAGGTAACTACACTGTAACACTTACAGCAACTGCAGGAAACTGTACAGATACTTATACCTTTGTTGTAGGAAGTGTTTCTGTAGAGGAAATCAACAAAAATACATTTGGAAACGTCGTTCTCTTCCCGAATCCTGCCAATCAAATGGCAACCATCGAAGTTGAAATGAATATCGATGCTGACCTGATTCTTGAAGTGATTGATTTAACCGGAAAAGTTGTTTTTGCTGAATCCCGCAATAACATCTACAGCGGAAAGCAAATCATCAACATCAACACAGCAGAAATGTCAAACGGAATTTACCTGGTAAGCCTTCGCTCAGGTGAAACCCGCCAAATGGTGAAAATGATTATCAACCACTAATCAATAACACTCAACCATAGAAAGCCGCTCAGTGATGAGCGGCTTTTTTTATGCAACTTCTAGGTAAAAAGAAAGGGAAGCAAATGCTTCCCTTTCTTTTTATCGTTTACAAAATATTATTGATCAAATTTATATCCTACGCCCTTAATGGTTTTAATTAAATCGCCTCCGATTTTTTCTCTCAGTTTTTTAACGTGGACATCAATGGTTCTGCTTTTCACTTCATCATCATCACCCCATATTTCCGATTTAATCTCATCGCGAGAAAACACTTTACGTGGGTGCTTATATAACAGGGTTAGGATTTGAAATTCTTTTTTGGGAAGTTCTATTTCATTCTCTCCGCGAATAGCAATGTATCGCTCGAAGTCAATATGCAATCCGTTTTCAGACTGAGATTGAAACGCTTTCATATTTCCGGAACCTAAGCGACGGAAAATGGATTGAATTTTACTTAACAACAAGCGTTCGCTTAATGGTTTTGCTAAAAAGTCATCGGCGCCGGAATTGTAGGCTGTGATTTGAAGAAAATTTTCATTTCGTTCACTAAGCATGATGATATAACTTGGTTTCAGTAAACCAATGTTTCTAAATTCCCTGCACAATTCAATTCCATCTTTATCCGGCAAATCCACTTCACATAAAATTAACGCAGGCAAATGTTTCAATGCCAGTTCAGCGCCTTTTTGCGACGATAAAGCCAGGTGCACACTGAAATCGTTTTTTTCCAAAAACTCCTTGATATCAGAGGCAAATCCGTAGTTGTGATCTATGATTAATATGCTACTATTCACCTTTTATTTGATTTGCTGTAAATTAGCATTGCAGTACAACCTAAGCATTAAGTACATTTTAAGAATGAGTTAACATGATTCGATACAATCCCAAAACCTGGTTCGGACAAATCTTCCTCTTTCACCGTAGTGATACACTCCGTATTTTATGGCAGGAGATGCTTATTATGGGAATATATTCAGGCATTCTAACCTGGATCATCACCGTAAATTTTCCGGATCACCAGCATTTCAAGAATACTTTATCCGTGCACTCACTGGTGGGATTTGTAATGGGACTCTTCCTCGTATTTAGAACAAACACCGCTTATGATCGCTGGTGGGAAGGAAGAAAATTATGGGGATCGCTGGTTAATGTTTCACGAAATCTGAGCATCAAGTTAAATGCATTCGTTAAAAACGATTCACCGGAGAAAAAAGAAATCATTCAACTTCTCTCGTTCTTTCCATTTGCCGTAAAGGAGCATTTGAGAAATCAACAGCAAGTATCTTTTGACCAGTTTGAATTAAGCAGGGAAATTCGTGAAGAATTAATTCAGGCGGATCATCTTCCCAATGCAATCGTGCAAATTATTTATGGACGATTAAAAGAAATTTCAAAACGACAGGAAATTACCGCCGAAGAAATGCTCATACTGGATAAAGAATTGTCGGAGCTTTTAAATATTGTAGGAGGATGCGAACGCATTCGTTCAACCCCCATTCCCTATTCCTACAGTTTGTTTATGAAAAAATTTATTTTCATTTATACGGTTACCATTCCCATTGGACTCATTCCTGATTTTATATACTGGACCATTCCCATTACCATGTTTATTTTTTACGTAATGGTAAGTCTTGAAATTCTTGCTGAAGAAATTGAAGATCCATTTGGCACAGACGATAATGACCTTCCTACTGATGAAATAGCAGAAAAAATAGCGCTGAACATTCAGGAAATAGAAACAAAAAAAAGGGGTTCAGTGTGAACCCCTTTTTAATGATTTATTTTTTTAATCAACGATTAAATCAATTGACGGAACAACAAAAATAATCCACCGGACAATAACATGGTCACCGGCAATGTAAGAATCCACGCCATTAAAATTGTTCTGATGGTTTTCGGCTGAAGATTCTTAATACCATTTTGTGCCACCATAGATCCTGCAACACCCGAAGATAAAACGTGTGTAGTAGAAACCGGTAATCCCATATAAGTACTCAATCCGATAGTAGAGGCTGCTACAATTTCTGCAGAAGCTCCTTGTGCATAACTCATATGCGTTTTACCGATTTTTTCACCGATGGTAACCACAATACGTTTCCATCCTACCATTGTACCAATACCTAATGAAAATGCAATAATTACCAATACCCAGGTTGGAGCGTAGTCCGTCATATTTCTCAAATCCTTCGCGTGGCCCTTTAATTCTTTAGCCACCTTTTCATCTAAGGGCAGTTTACCGTTCTTCACCATTTTCTCAATTTTACGGGTTACATAAAGCAACTCACTTCTCAAATGGAAACGGGTATCGGGTGTAATACTTTTTACTGTAGAGGCGTCCTTAATTTGCGATTCCACCTTATCCAGATTCTCCATGATCTTACCATAGGTTTTACGATCATCCGCTGCGAGATCATCCGGATTAACCGTAATCATAATTTCGCGAATACCTGTAGTGTGTTTTACAAATGAAGAAGGATCTACCGTGTCATCAATCGCATAATACGCAGGCAGAATACCAATTAAAATCAACATCACTAATCCAACACCTTTTTGACCATCATTCGATCCGTGGAAGAAACTAACCAGCGTACAAGTGGTCATTAAAATAAAACGAACCCACATTGGCGGTTTCTCATTCGCTTTAGGTGCATGAAAAATAACTTTATTCTGAATGGTTCTGGAAAGGATGTACATCAACATCAATGCAACACCAAATCCAAATAAAGGAGAGGCTAAAAGTGAAGAACCAATATCGGTTGCTTTACTCCAGTTAACCCCTGAACCAAATTCTTGACCGGGAGTAAGTGAAAACGCTAACCCAACTCCTAGAATGGAACCGATCATCGTGTGAGAAGAAGAAGCAGGAATACCAAAATACCAGGTTCCAAAATTCCAGATAATAGCACCAAGAATTAAACTTAGCACCATGGCAATACTACTGGAAACACTCTGTTCAATTAACATTTCCACAGGAAGTAAATCCACAATCCCCATCGCCACGGCAATACCACCCATAAATACGCCGAAAAAGTTAAATGCACCCGACCACATCACCGCATAGACCGGTTTCATGGTATTGGTATAAATTACCGTTGCAACCGCATTGGCCGTATCATGAAATCCATTGATAAATTCAAACACACATGCAAACAAAATGCATACGATCAACAGGACTAAAATTGATGTACTAATTTCCATTTCTTCATTTTTTACTCCACAAATATCTGAGAACTAGTAATACCAAAATTGAAGGTTAAGGAGAGGATCTTGGGGACCATAGCATTTACTTAACATTAAATTAACATTGAAAAAGTTATTGAATTTAAGAAAGCCTGATAAAAATCCTGATTTACAGCACATAAATGGGAATTCGGCGATAATTTTAATAATCCTCAGTATTACCAAAATTGAAATACTTGACAGAAAAACTCAATTTCTTAACGAAAAATTAATTGTTCGGGGGCAAATTTTAGCGCCTCCAATAAAAACAAGTTGTCAAAATATTATAAATCAACAATTTAAACATATCAACATTAAAGTAACCTAAATTTCATTGTTTCGTACAAATATTAGATTTGTAAAAAAAAATCTTTTAAAAAATGGAAAACAACAAAAAAGAGTACCGCAAAAAATTTGATAAATTCATTTTCATTTCATTTTTAATTGGTGTCGTTTTAATTGGTGCCGCGGTAATCTTAAAATCTTCCACTGGTAATTCACAAATCGCCCTGGCCATTACTGCCGCATTCTTTTTCTTATTGGCTACCATTCTCATTTTTGCAAAAAGTTTTTCAACAGGTAAAAAATATGCTGTTGGAGCAAAAAAAAGGAGAAAGAAGTACCTCAACGTTGTTTATGGCGAAGGAAGTGTGTTTTCCAAACAAAACCAGGAACAAAAAGATTAGTATACCTAATTACAAATAGATAAGGTCTCCAATGGGGACCTTTTTTATTTTAAATTAACCTCTCTAACACTATTTCTTAACAATGAATTAACCTGATTAACTTTTGGCAACAATAGATTTGCCGAAAATTAATTTTATGTTCATTCGTCCGACAATTTATTTACTTCTAATTAACATGTGCTGCATTTCAACTATATCAGCCCAGGTTACTTCCAATCCGCCAAATAAGGAGTTTGCATATAACACCAACGTGTGGATGATGTATAATGGAACACACAAGCTATCTGCTAAATGGAAATGGTATACTGAAGTACAATGGAGGAAAAATGAGTGGTTTAAGAACCCTTTACAATTACAATTAAGAACCACGTTCGACTATAAAGCGGGTGAAAAAATAACTACCTCACTGGGTTATGTTTGGACTGAAACTGACCCTTATGGAAACCAACCTTCCTCAAACTACGATTTTGGTGAACATCGACCCTTTGAGCAAATTGTTATTGATAACAAATTAGGACGATTTAATATATCTCATCGCTACCGCTTTGAACAACGTTTTTCTGAAACAAAAATTTATAGCGCAAGCGATAGCGCCTATTTTCACGATAGCTGGTCATACAAAAACAGATTCCGTTATCGCTTTCAGGCAAACATACCATTGAATAAAAAGGAAATCGAGAATAAAACCCTTTTCCTCACTGTATATGATGAGCTATTTATCAGTTTTGGTAAAAATGTAAAAAAGAATATGTTTGACCAAAACCGGATTTTTGTCGGATTTGGGTATAAAGTCAATCCTGCATTAGGATTTCAAGTCGGCTATGTATTGCAGTCGATATTAAAATCCGATGGATTTAAATTCGAACAAAATCATACCGCAGTAATTGGAATAACCTACAATATCGATTTTACCAAATTAGGAAAGAAAGATTAAGTCTATCGAATAATCACTTCCGACTCCACCTCATTACTCATATGGAGAGCACGATCGCAGAGTTGAATTTTATACATAATCGTATCGGAATCGGCAGATAGCGGGTTATAGAATGAAGGAGCAAGCGTTACACGGATTTCGCCCTGAAGTGCTTTGTTCTGACCATCCGGTGTGATGTTCTGAACTCTGAAATTAAAGGCAATGGGAGAACCGTCAACAGCAATACCCTGCTGAAACACGCCATCTACTTTTTCATAGTACTTAATAAAGAGATTGTAGTAGTAAATGGAACTGGTATCGTAAGGTGGACTCGTTTGATTTTCATCCAGGCCGATATCGCCATCACCATCGGTGAAGGTAATGAACACCACACCAGTATCTCCGTATTGTTCAAAATGGCTATACACAATAGCAGGCTCAGGCGGAAATTGAACCGGATCCAGGCAAGAACTTAAACCCGTAATTCCCAGCAGGAATAAAACTATCTTTGATGGCCAATTCATTCTACTAAAATAACAATAATCAACGGCAATAAAAAATGACGGAAAGCGAATTGAAAAATAGGCTGTTCGAAATCCACACTCCTTCCGATTATAACGCATTGGCCATTGATATATTTCATTACCAGAAAGAAAATAACCGGGTATATCAAAAATTCCTTCAATTACTCAACTATACCGCCACACCAAAATCCTTCGAAGAAATTCCCTGTGTGCCCGTTAGCTTTTTTAAAAGTCAGGCACTCTATTGCGGTGATCAACTTCCCGATACTTATTTTACATCGAGCGGAACTACTGGCTCTATTCAATCGAGGCATTATTATTCTGACCTCAACCATTACCTAAAAAATGCCCGAAATATTTTTGAGCAGGAATACGGAGCACTCGAAAATTATTATCTGTATGCACTATTACCGGGTTATCAGGAAAGGGAAGGAAGTTCACTCATTGCCATGGTAAAACACTTTCTGAATTACACAAAACCTGGCAGCGGATTTTTTCTTCATCGTAATCAAGATTTAGCAAATGCACTTTTGCATCACCCGGGTGAGAAAAAAATAGTGATTGGTGTAACTTATGCCTTGCTGGATTTCGCAGAAGAATTTCCAAATGAATTAAATGATGTTATCATTATGGAAACCGGAGGTATGAAAGGAACACGAAAAGAAATGATAAAAACGGAGGTGCATGACATGCTAAAAAAAGCATTTCACCTGAATGAAATTCACTCGGAATACGGAATGACGGAAATGTTCTCTCAGGCCTACAGTAAGGGCAATGGAATTTTTAAATCACCCTCCACCCTGCGAATTCGCTGTAGAGCGGTGAATGATCCCTTTGAACTTCTTCCACCGGATAAAACAGGATTAATCAATGTATACGATCTCGCATGTATCGATTCCATTGCCTTTATTGCCATCGACGACCTGGGTAAATATTACCGCAACGAAACATTTGAAATACTCGGACGTTTAGATCACAGTGATATTCGCGGATGCAACTTACTTGTGCAGTGATTTCCATCATTGTCTATTTGGTACGATAATTGAATTTTTGACCTAAATGAACCGTATGAAAACCTTATTCACCCTTCTTACAGCAATGCTTTTACTGGTAGCCTGTGCAAGAAAATCGCCATACACCAAAGCCATTGAAGAACGCTATTCGCTTAAAGTGGAAGAGGTAAAAAAAATTCAATTCTATACCTCCGATGATATTATTCTGCTAAAAACACAAGCACAAAGCGGAAGAGAAACCAATAAAGGAGAATTAGTGGTATCATCCAGTACCACCGACGATCGTCTCATTATTAAAAAAGGCACCCCCGGGGTGATGGTTAACAGCAACGGAGATAAAGTTCAGGTATCCTTCGAAACCGATGCAAAAACCCTCACCTTCGAATCGAAATCGAAAAACAGTTCTTATTATTTATTAGCCGATAGTCTGGCGAACGGTAAACCCATTGCAAAATATGGCGACGAAACCTATATCATCTCTCAGGGATCCGGTGTTGTATACCTGCAATTCAAAATGAAAAAGCTCAAAAAGTATAAATCGCGCGATACCTTTGTAAAAGGCCGAAAAATTGATTAATCCCTACTTACTGTAAATCAATTATTTAACCTTCTATCTTTATCGCAATGTTATCAAAATCACCACAATGTTAACTCTGTGTTAACCCTGTTGCAACTTCAGGTTAGCCTATCCGTAAATTTGTGTAAACAACAACAAAATAGGGGAACCATGAAAACACTTACACTTTTACTAGCCCTTGTGTTCTCTGGCAGCGTAATAGCGCAGAATGGAACTAACGCCAATGGCATGGCAAAACCTACCGTGGACCAATTAGGCAACGGATTGATTAAAATTACCAAGTACCACGATAATGGAATGGTAGCAGAGACCGGTTTTTTCCTTAATGGAGAAAAACATGGAGTATGGACCGCCTTCGATGAAAATGGAAATAAATCGATGGAAGCAAATTGGAACAACGGTACCAAAGAAGGTAACTGGACCGTTTGGCACAACAACGGAACATTGCATTACCTGATGGTATATGAAAACGGAAAACGATTATTATCTACCGAATGGGATCCAAACGGAACTCTTATCGCAGGAAATCAGTCGAAATAAAAATTGACCACAATAAAAAAGCCCGATGTTCATCGGGCTTTTTTTATTTCCTTTTATAAAGCGTAAAATCCAAATCAAATGGATTTTTCTCATCTGCTTTTCGTTCGGTAGAAGAAATCTGAATCCAATGTTCCGGATTCCATTTAAAAAAAGTGTCGGCATCCGGGGCCGTGTGCACATGCGTAATCAGCATCTGATCGGCTAACTGTTTTTCCAGACACTCTTTATAAATTTCTCCTCCACCAATAATGTAAATTTCATTCCCGGAATTTTTTCTGCAATAATCAATGGCTTCTTCCAATGAATGAACCACCACTGCTCCCGGGGCAACATAATCTTTTTGTCGCGTTACAATTACATTGAGCCGGTTGCTGAGCGGACGAAATTTCTCCGGTATACTTTCATAATTTTTTCTTCCCGTGATAATAGAATGTCCCGTTGTAGTATCACGAAAAAATTTCATGTCGGCCGGTAAATGCCATAACAATTGGTTGTTTTTACCAATAGCACCATTCTCGGCAACTGCAACAATTATGGTAACCATATTAAACAGCAACAGCCGCTTTAATGTGCGGATGCGGATCGTAATTTTCTAATGTAAAATCTTCGTATTTAAACGAAAAAATATCCTTTACCTCGGGATTAATCTTCATGGTAGGTAATGGACGAAGTTCGCGCGTTAACTGAAGTTTTGCCTGCTCAATGTGATTGCTGTACAAATGCACATCACCAAAGGTGTGAACAAACTCGCCGTATTTTAAACCGCAAACCTGAGCCATCATCATGGTAAGTAATGCATAGGAAGCAATATTAAAAGGAACCCCTAAAAATGTATCTGCGCTCCGTTGATACAATTGACAAGACAATTTACCATCGGCTACATAAAACTGAAAAAAGGAATGACAAGGTGGCAAGGCCATGTTATTTACTTCGGCAACATTCCATGCACTCACAATTAAACGACGCGAATCGGGAGATTTTTTAATCATCTCCACCACTTGCGTGATTTGATCGATATGTCCGCCATCCGGAGTTGGCCAGCTTCTCCATTGGTGACCATATACCGGACCGAGATTTCCGTTTTCATCGGCCCACTCATCCCAGATGGAAACACCATTATCTTTTAAATATTTGATATTGGTATCCCCATTTAAAAACCACAGCAATTCATAAATGATGGAACGCAAATGCACTTTTTTGGTGGTAACCAAAGGAAAACCTTCGTTTAAATCGAAACGCATCTGATAGCCAAAACAACTGATGGTACCGGTACCGGTGCGATCTGTTTTTTTTGTGCCATTATCCAGAATGTGGCGGAGTAAATCGTGATATTGTTGCATAATAAAAATCCCTGTTACGAAATTACAAATCGCCTTGCCCAAAAACAGAAAGAAAAGTTCTTACTTTTGAACGCATGAACGCTAATTTTCAACAAGAAAATAGAGTGCTTCGCCACGCGAACATCAATGATCTTCCGCAGATTGTTGCCATCTACAATTCTACGGTTGCCGGAAGAATGGTAACGGCCGATACCGAAGAAATAAGCGTTGAATCCAGAATTTCATGGTTTAATCAGCATCAGGAAAGTTCTCGTCCACTTTATGTTCTCGAAGAAAACAACCGCATCATCGCCTGGTTGAGTTTTCATTCATTTTATGGTCGACCCGCCTACTCCATCACCTGTGAAATTGCAATTTATATCCATCAGGATTTCAGAGGTCAGCAACTGGGATCCTATTTACTCGAAACAGCCATTCAGCGGAGTCCCGAAATAAACATCGAAAATTTACTGGGCTATATTTTTGCGCACAATGAGCCAAGTCTGAAATTGTTCCGCAAATATGGATTCGAAACCTGGGGAACATTTCCGCAAGTGGGAATCATCGACCATCAATATGTCGACCTTCTTATCCTCGGAAAAAAAATAAAATGATCAGGCCGCTTTAAGACGTGAAATCTTCGACTTCGAAAATTTCTGTTGTGCATATTCCAGGGTCACCCGCAGTTCTTTTTGTTTTTCTACAGATGGCATTTCATACATGGCATCATTCAAAATCGCCTCGCAAATAGAGCGTAATCCACGTGCACCCAATTTAAATTCTACCGCTTTCTCCACCATAAAATCAATCACCTCTTTATCTACGGATAAGCGAATATTATCCATATCAAACAACTTAACGTATTGTTTAATCAATGCGTTTTTGGGTTCTGTTAAAATGCGGCGTAAAGTGTCGGCGTTTAACGGATCGAGATAGGTTAATACAGGAAAACGACCAATGAGCTCCGGAATTAATCCGAACGATTTTAAATCGCGCGGCGATATGTATTGCAGCATATTTTCTTTATCCGGTTTTTCTTCTTCACTCTTCGTGCTATAACCAATGGTTTGCGTATTCACTCTTCGTGCAATCACTTTATCAATACCATCGAATGCACCGCCGCAGATAAATAAAATGTTTTTGGTGTTCACCTGAATCATTTTTTGTTCAGGATGTTTTCTTCCTCCCTGTGGTGGAACAGAAACAACGGATCCTTCCAGCAATTTCAGCAAGGCTTGTTGTACACCTTCACCACTCACATCACGGGTGATGGAAGGATTATCACTCTTGCGTGCAATCTTATCGATTTCATCCACAAAAACAATTCCGCGCTCTGCCGATGCTACATCGTAATCGGCGGCTTGTAATAAACGGGATAAAATACTTTCTACATCTTCACCCACATAACCAGCTTCGGTTAAAACGGTGGCGTCGGCAATACAGAAAGGAACATTCAACATGCGGGCTATGGTTTTTGCCAATAAGGTTTTACCCGTACCGGTTTCACCAACCATGATCACATTCGATTTTTCAATTTCAATCTCCTCGTCTTTTCCAAGTGATTTTTGAAGCAATCGTTTGTAGTGATTATAAACTGCTACACTCAATACTTTTTTTGCTTCATCCTGACCAATCACGTATTCATCCAACAAGGATTTTATTTCCTTCGGTTTCGAAAGTTTTAACTGATGTTCGAGATTGCTTTGTGTTTTTTGCGAGGTTTCTTCCTTTACAATCATCTCTGCCTGTGCAACACAATGATCACAAATGTGACCGGTAACTCCGGCAATCAGCACATTGGTTTCACGTTTCGGTCTTCCGCAAAAAGAACACTTAACATCATTACGGTCTTTCATATCCTGAGGGAAAAAAGCCCCGAAGGTTCGGGGCTTATTAGTTTTAATTATTTCTTACCAATACTTCATCAATCATTCCATAAGCTTTCGCTTCATCAGCAATCATCCAGTAATCACGATCGCTGTCCTGCCATACTTTTTCATAGGGCTGACCAGAATGTTTCGCAATGATTTCATAAAGTTCTTTCTTCAACTTCATGATTTCGCGAGCGGTGATTTCGATGTCGGATGCTTGTCCTTCTGCACCACCCAGCGGTTGGTGAATCATTACACGCGAATGCTTCAGTGCCGTACGCTTACCTGCAGCACCTGCACACAATAACACAGCACCCATAGAAGCTGCCATACCTGTACAAATGGTAGCAACATCACAAGTGATGTATTGCATTGTATCATAAATTCCTAAACCGGCATAAACCGATCCACCGGGTGAATTCAAATAAATCTGAATATCTTTTTTTGCATCCACCGACTCGAGGAATAACAACTGAGCCTGAATAATGTTGGCCACCTGATCATTGATTCCTGTTCCCAGGAAAATAATCCGGTCCATCATCAAACGCGAGAAAACGTCCATTTGCGCAACGTTTAACTGGCGCTCTTCAATGATGTAGGGAGTCATTGATGCTTCTACATATTTTTCAAGGTGAAGACTGGAAATACCCTGGTGCTTCACTGCATATTTTCTGAATTCGTCTTTTGGAAACATACCTCGTTTTTTTAGTTCGTTTAAATGTACAAAAAAATCAATGGTGGTGATGGTGCTCGTGGTCATGATCGTGGTCGTGATCATGATCGTGGTCGTGGTCGTGATTGTGACTATTAGCCAGTTTCACGAACTCATCATAAGCTAATTCATGAACATCCAGACTAACTGCACCTTTTAAAAACTCCATCACTTTACGGCTGTACAATTCGTCGTAAACGCGCTTGGATTCTTCCTGGTTCGATAAGATGCGCATGGCACCCTGGTTCAGTTGATCTTCATCCGGAGTTGGTAATCCATAGCGATTGTATTGTGAAGCCAGATAACCTTTCGTATAGGTCATAGCATCTTCGTGACCCACCTTGATATCGTTTTCTTTGATGATTTTATTCTCAATCAACTGCCATTTTAATCCACGTGCATAAGAAGGGTATTCCACTTCAAGTTGTTCCATGGTAACCGGTTTTTCATTGGTAGCAATGATCCAACGCTTTAAAAATGCATCCGGTAAAGCAATACTTAATTTATCGAGCAAATGGTTCGTGATTTCACGGAGAAACATTCTGTCGGCATCAAATGCAAACATGTTTTTCAAATCCACTTCAATTTTCGCTCTGAGCTCTTCTTCCGAATTCACTACTCCCTCACCGAATAAACGGTCGAATAATTCCTGATTTAATTCAGCTAATTCAATGCGTTTGATTTCACTGATCGTAAATTTGAATTTAGCATTCAAATGCTCAGCAGCATGTTGGTCAATACCCAACATCGAAGCTGTATCCGCTGCACCGTGTGAAACTTTTTTCGGATCCAGCACCACCACATCACCGGCTTTTTTACCAATGAGTTCTTTTTTCACCGATTCATCATTCATGAATTCGATGCTGATGGTGCTGCTATTGGTAATTCCACCTTCTTTTACATTTCCGGCTTCATCCAATTCTTCAAATTGACCAAACAACATATCCGTTGCTTCACTTTGTTCGGCATTGGACAATTTACCATAACGGCGACGCAAATCGTCGATTTGTTTATCGATCAATTCTGCATCCACTTTTAAAGCATGATAGTGAATTTTTTCACCCGATAAATTCAAATCAATCTTAGGTGCAAATCCAATTTCATAGGCAAATTCCATTTCAGCATCTTCATGGAAATCGACCTTATCCTGATCTTGCGTTGGAAGTGGATTACCCAAAACTTCCAATTTATTTTCAGAAATATAATTGTAAAGCGAATCATTCAGCAATTTGTTGATCTCGTCGGCCAATAAGGCCTTGCCATACATTTTTTTAATCATCGCCATAGGGACGTGACCCGGACGAAAGCCTTTTATATTGGCTCTTTTCGAATAACTTTTTAAAGAGTTTTCATACTTAACACGATAATCTTCCGGACTAAGTTTCACCTTAATCACCGCATTCAAATCATCGATCTTTTCTTGTGTAACATTCATGGTTGTTCGTTTAAAATAGATACGGCCCTTTGAAAGGGGTGGCAAAGATAAGAAATCCCCCATTCAGTACAGTGGAAAAACAAGGACTTAAGGGGCAGAATTTCGGTGATTTAGGGTACGATTTTAAGCGTTTAGCGATTTTTCGGGGAAACTTCTCTGCACTTGGCTAAATTCGGACTCCCAAATAATGCCTTTATGACCAATACATTGAGATTAATAAGCATTGCTGCTGTATTGCCTTTTTTGGCCCTCGAAAGCGGAAATGAACATACCAACACCTCCTGCGCCTGCTCAAGTTTGAGTTCAAGCAATAATCAGGTTGTTGATAATCAAGGAAATCCATTTTCAGGAATTTGCACCACCGAATTCAGGGCAGAGTGGACATCCATCCTAAAAAAGAAAAAGATGTCGGCCCCGCTTCAAAATGTGGTCAACGGTAGAACGGCCAACATGGAATACCTGAATGGTTCTTTGGTTAAAGTGGAAGAAAAATACGCTTCAGGAAAAACAGCCGGCCTTCACCATTACTCCAAATCGACGAATGGCGAGTCTTTGCTCAATGGGAAATCAGAAGCATTTCACGAAAATGGAATTCTGAAATATTCGGGAAGTTTTAATCTGGGAATACCATCCGGTTTACACACCTGGAACAATGCACAGGGCAATACCATCGAATGGAGAAAAGTCACCGAAGTGAATAACAATATTGCTTTGGTAGATTATGAACAGACCCAATGGTACGATATGAAAACTAAAAAATCCATCACCCGGGGAACAGCGAATTGGGATGGTGGAAGTACACTGAAAAATTCAAGCATTAAATCTTATTTCTCGTTTTATCCCAATGGAAATAAAAAAGAAATTGTGATTTATGATGCTTCATCCAGTGGTATTATTAAGCAGGAATACTATGATGAGAAGGGAAATAAAATTCCCAACCCCACCACGCATCGTTTTAAATAACTTATTTTACCTCGCTCATTGTAACCAGATACTTCAGGGTTAAATCCATTGAAGCATCATCCAATTTTGCTTTTTTTGCCATTGGAGGAACAATCTTTTTCCAGCCTTCTTCACCGCGTGAATTCGGAGCATGAAGCTTGTGACACTTACCGCAATTCGCTTCATAAATGGTTTTCCCTTTTTGTAAATCGGCTAAGGTTGTGCCCGGAAATTTTGCAGCTGCACGGTCAGCATCACTTTGATTCATTTCGGCCGTAGTAGTTGCAACCTTTGGAGCTCCACATGCAATAGCCAAAATCATGGAAGCGAAAAAAATCGTCTTTTTCATTCTGTCATTTTTGGAACCCAAAAATAGTTAATTATCAGCCTATATTCTATTTTTAACAAAAAGCTAATCATGAGTGTAAAGAAAATGATTCTAATGTCGGTGCTAATTCTACTCGTTTGTATAATTGGTGGAGCCACTGTTGCCGCAACAAACCCGCGGATTCATGCCTTTAAATTCGGACAAGCCATTGGTCAGCTTTGTGTGGCATTATGGGTGTTGCAGTGGACCATCTGGTATCTGCGCAAGAAAAAAAATTAATTCGATTTTTTTCGTCTGCTCGGCGGAACAATCATCAGCCAGATCATGCGCGACCATTTGTAGTTTTTCTTTCCAACCACTACAATCACTCCAACAATCACTGCAATCTGCAGCCAGGGATTTACGATTCCAAAAACAAAATACAGGACCATAAAACATAGCATCCCCAGTAATACCGCAATTCCATAACTCACATACATCGCCCCAAAAAAATTACCCGGTTCACCCGATAAACTCCGATCGCAGGAACTGCAATATTCATGCATGACAGGAACCTCGAATAATTCTCCTTTTTGAAACACCTCTCCTTCGCCACAAAACGGACATTTCTCCAAAACTATTTTTTTAATTGTATTCATGAGCGAAGGATAATTTGAGTGAATGAATATTCAAAAGTAATAACATCCATCAATCAGCCATTATTTGCTGAACGAACTTCAATGAATAAACTGAAGCGTTATTCTTTGAAATATTAAGTGGTAAAAATTCATGAGGAGTTTAAATCAACTCGTTTCCGCTTCTTCGGGATAAACTTCTCGCCCCTCCTGCAAACAAAAAAACCGACACAAGGTCAGTTTATTTGTTGTGCGGGCGAGGTTCCGTATATCGAACGCTTTTACAGCAACTTAACGATTCTTGCCGATTTTTATCGGTTCAAGACGGACGAGGATTAATTGGTTTATTGTAAAATAATGTCCGAAAAATATAATGTCAAATACAGTCAAGTTCAAGGTCTTCACAATTGCCCCTTTTTTGATCTTTTTTAGTCAATTTTCCGGATTCATCAAAATACTCCCAGAGACCACAATCGCATTCTTCTCCCATCATAAAAGACTCTTTAAACTGCCTTGACTTGATTTTACCGTTTGGGTGGAATTCTTCGGTTTTCTTAATAATGTACGTTTCGTGATAGGTTGTCCCTGATGAATATTCAAATTCGACTCTTTTTTCCAATTCACCATTTTTATAATAATGATTTTCCCATAAAGTCGCCAGTCCACCATTCATATCAGACTGCTCCCAGCTTCTCAATTTGATTCCTCCAGGAACACATTCAGTGTAAATATGGTTACCCGTAATTGAATCCACGCTCTCATTTAAAGTAACTGAATCTAAAGAATTGGTTGCTATCTCTTTTTTTGATTTATTATCATGCTCATCAGGGATTTCATTCTTGTTAGAACAGCCTAAAAATAAATTCAATGCCAAAGAAAAGAAAAATATAGAACTCATTTTACTATCTAACAATTTGCACACATTGTGTAATGTTTCCATTAAGGATTTTTATCTGTCACCGAAATTACTTTACCTTTTTTATCTAAGCTAATCGTTATTTGAATATTCTTCTGAGGTGGTCGACTTTGTTAGGACAGGTTTTATTCAAATATAAGTTTGTTTATTATTATTACAATGAGGGGGAGCAGGGGGAGACTCATAACTTCTAATTTTTGTTTATTTCTCATGCGGCCATTTTGTACACCTTCATTGGCGGCACTTTCCCGATGGATGAGTGGGATCTTTTGTGGTTGTAAAAGTTGATAAACTCTTCACAGAGTTCGTACAAATGCAATCCGTCTTCGGGAACAAAACGATACAGCTTATCGTATTTGATGGTGCGAAAAAATCGTTCGATGTATGCATTATCAGTTGCGCGCCCTTTTCCGTCCATGGATATTTTTACTGTTTTCAGTCTTTTAACATAACCGGTGTATTCATCACTGGTAAATTGTGTTCCCTGGTCGGAATTGATGATTTCCGGTTTTCCATTTTTACGAATAGCTTCCTTTAATGTATTTACTACCCAGTTTGCTTCCATTGAATTGGAAACACTCCAGCCGACAATACACCTGCTGTAAACATCGATAATGGCGCAGAGGTACATAAAACCGCTTCTCATGGGAATATAACTGATATCAATTCCCCATACATGGTTAGGATGTGTTATTTTCAATCCGCGAAGCAAATACGGATACTTGTATTTTGCAGGGTCAATAACCGTTGTTCGTGGCCGGCAATACAAAGCGTAAATACCCATCGTTCGCATTAGTGATCGTGCCTTTTCTCGTCCAATGATAAACCCTCTTTGCCGCAAATCATCACTATACCGACGCGTCCCACGAGTAGGATCTTCCAGATACATTTCATCCATGATACGCATGATTTTTAAATCATCGTCATTTGCAGTACGTGGTTTATAATACAACCCGCTACGGTGAATACAAAGTAAATCACATTGTTCTTTAATGTTAAACTCCGAATCTGAGGAATCCACCATTTTTCTTCGCAGATTCAAGGCCATCATAGCAACTTTTTTTTTAGCCATTCATTCTCCATGTTTAAACGACCAATACGCTTATACAATTCATCGACCTCCTGATCTCTTGCATCATCCTTTTCCGATACCCCTCCGGTAAAAGCCATTTCTGCATTTTCCAAAAATTCCTTTTTCCAAAGGGTAATTTGCGCCGGATGTAACTCAAATTTTTGAGCCAACTCCTGAATAGTGCTACGCTCTTTTAGTGCCTCCAAAACTACTTTCGTCTTGAAGGCAGATGTAAATTTTCTTCTCGATTTTTTCATATTAACAGTAATTTAAAAATTATTAAATTACTGTCCTAATTTTGCCGACCACTACA
>JAIBBF010000011.1 GCA_019694795.1 Flavobacteriales bacterium
GCAGAAGTGATGGAATTAGGTGCTCGTCACCCCCTCTCCATTGTGCGAAAAGAAATCGACGCGATTTTTTCCCGTCTCGGATTTATTGTGGCTGATGGTCCAGAAATTGAAGACGACTGGCACAATTTCGGCGCATTGAATTTTCCGGAAAATCACCCTGCACGCGATATGCAGGACACCTTTTTCATTGAAAGCGGAGAACGCAATATTGCTTTACGCACTCATACCTCCTCCATCCAGGTGCGCATAATGGAGAGCACCAAACCTCCGATCCGAATGATTATGCCCGGAAGAGTTTACCGGAATGAAGCCATTTCGGCACGTGCACATTGCTTCTTTCATCAGGTGGAAGGATTGTATATCGACGAGAATGTTTCGTTTGCAGATTTAAAGCAGACGCTCTTATATTTTGCACAGGAAATGTTCGGAGAAAAAACAAAAATCCGTTTGCGTCCTTCTTATTTCCCTTTTACTGAACCCAGCGCAGAGATGGATGTTTCCTGTTCATTATGCAATGGCGATGGATGTAATGTTTGTAAATATTCCGGCTGGTTAGAAATTATGGGTTGCGGAATGGTAGATCCTGCCGTCCTGGAAAATTGCGGAATTGACTCGAAAAAATACAGTGGATTTGCATTTGGAATGGGAGTTGAGCGTATTGCTCAGTTAAAATACCAGGTAAAAGATTTACGACTCTATTCGGAGAATGATGTCCGCTTTTTAGACCAGTTTAAATCGGCGCATTGATGCAGTATCTTTTCTTTAAAGGAAAAACTTTAGGATCATTTTCTCCCGATGAAATGGATCCGCCATTCGGTAGCGGAATGTTTCATGCAATAGATAGTGAAGACCTGCCGGTGATTGATGCGCAAAGCTACCTTGAATTCACGCACAAAGAATTTGAACTTTCGGAAAGCGGAAAAGCCTATGCCGAATTTGAACGATGCCTGGAATGCGATTACGGCGATTTTTATTTTTCCAACCAGTGGCAAATCGGCGAAACACCCGAAAATGCCTATACCATCCTGCAACCGATGTTAAGTCGCGAAGGTTTATTGGTTTTTCAGATGGAAGAATAATTTTTTCTACGCCTTTGAACCCGGAACGGATCTGCGTGTACAGATTCGAAAACCAAAGGCCATGTCTTCACTTTTTATCCCTGAACCCTGCCACGAAAACTGGGGGAAAATGAATCCAACCGAACAAGGACGCTTCTGTGCGGTGTGCACTAAAGAAGTAATGGATTTTACCCGCAAAAACGAAGCGGAAATTCTCCAGCATCTAAAAGAAGCCGACGGCAAAACCTGCGGACGATTTTTACCTGAACAACTGGATCTGAAACTAACACCGCATAACCAAACCTCCAAAAAAGAAACCCGTATTAAACGATGGGCCATTTCGTTGCTGGCTATTGGCGGACTCTTCTCCCTCCAAAAAGAAGCACAAGCTCAGAAGATGGGAAAAGTTGCCATTAAAGGCGAAGTAAAAGCAATAGAAACGCATAATACCAATACACAAACAAGTGTGGTTTACGGACAAGTTCTGAATATGGACAACAAAGGCGTATCCGGTGCCTATGTTTCTGTGTATTCCGGAACAGAACTCATTGCAGAAACAAAAACCATGGCCAACGGAACATTCAGAATTGAGTTGCTTCCCGGAAAAATTATCAATGGAAAAATTTCTGTACACGCATCGCATATCAACCGCTATCGTTCTTTAGAAGATATTACCATCACCAAAGAAAGCACCCGCCTGTCGATCCGGCTGGAAGAGACTTATGCTATAATGGGTGATGTGGCCTATGTGGAACCGGAACAAGTGATTAAAGAAACTACGATCGACAGTTTAGCTGCCGATACTCTTTCTACATTGCCTGTGGTGTGCGAATCCACTCCTGAACGTATTCAGGAAGAAGAAAAAATTCAGGAAGAAATCCGTTCCTTTTCCATTGAGGAAAGCACTAAAATTCACTTCACCCAACTATACCCTAATCCGGGATCTTCTTATCTCAATATTCAACTTGAGCAGGAAAACACATCATTGGTGGAAGTATATAATCTCGAAGGAAAACTGATGTTATCCGCTCAGTATTCCAGTTCATTCATTACCATAGATACCCCGGGATTTAGTCCGGGCACCTATATCATCCGAATTGTTTCTGATGGAAAAACAGATTTGCATAAATGGATAAAAATGGCCGATTGATGCTTTTCGGAATTCTTCATTTTTACAACTGATTTTCCAATTTCCTGTTCCTTCCGAAGGGGGAAGCGATGTGTTTGTAGTGCACGCAACCATTGCTTCTCCCGTTTTTTTTATCACCCTGCGGGTGACAAAACCATTTTCTTTTTTCTGCGTACAAGCCATTCCGGCCGATTATCTAAATTAAATTTGAAAGCTTGTTTAGGTGCTAAAGCCGCTCATTTTCAATCCGTCCGAAGCACATTGGGGGATTTAATTTTGATGTATATTTGTTATAAATCTTTTCGTTATGAGCGCTTCGTTGGAGAAAGCAAAAAAGAACATTGAAAAACTCGTTCGCAATAATAAACTTGGTAAACTTTCTGATGATGTAAAGAATAGAATCATGCTTAATCGTGATGATTCTTTACAAAGTGATGAGCAGGTGTGCAACGCAGGTCAGATTCGCAGAATGGAATTGGTATCTGACAGCACCGGAAAAAATTATGCTGTATTACGTTCCAATGGCGGATTGAAAGATCTTGCCCACATGCAGGGAAATATTGAAAATTACATTGGAATGACCATGATTCCAACCGGAGTAATTGGTCCTGTTAGTGTATTAGGAAGTGAAGCAAGCGGTGAATTTTTTGTCCCCATGGCCACGAGTCAGGGTTCGCTTGTGGCGGCATACAACCGTGGAGCTAAAGCTTGTCGTTTGGCAGGAGGAATTACATCGGTTTGTGTTTCCGAAGGTGTGCAGCGCTGTCCGGTATTTAAATTCAACGACCTGTCTGAGGTGATGAATTTTTTGCATTGGGTATTGCAACAAGAAGTTATTTTCAGAAAAATATCTGCAGAAGAAAGTCGCTTTGCCGAATTATCGGAAATGAAAGCGCACGTTGAAGGGAATCACGTTATCCTCACTTTTGAATTCAACACCGGTGATGCGGCCGGACAAAACATCATCACTTTTTGTGCCGATGCCATTTGTAAATACATTGAAGAAAAATCGCCGGTTACGCCGAAAGAATGGTTTGTAGAAGGGAATTTCAGCGGAGAGAAAAAAGCGACGATCAATTCTTTTGTTGGAGTACGCGGTAAAAAAGTTTCTGCAGAAGTCCTCTTACCAAAGTCCATTGTGACTTCCGTTTTAAAAACCACTCCTGAACGTTTAGAAGAATATTGGAGAACCTCAACGCTTGGTGTTATTCAAAGCGGCGCCATTGGTGCGCAGGGACATGTTGCGAATGGACTAGCAGCTATTTTTATGGCTTGTGGTCAGGACGTAGCCTGTGTTTCTGAAGCCAGTGTAGGAATTACCCGAATGGAACGCACGCAGGAAGGCGACATTTACGCATCGGTTACTTTACCTAACCTTATTGTGGGAACCGTAGGTGGCGGAACACATTTACCCAGTCAACGTGAATGCCTTGAAATGATGGATTGTCTGGGTGCGGGTAAATCACGAAAATTTGCAGAGATCATCACCGCGGTGGTGTTAGGAGGCGAATTGAGTATTTCCGCTGCATTATCTGCCGGTCATTATGCCAAAGCGCATAAAGAATTGGGAAGAAAAAAAATCTGATTATTTCATCATTTCGCGAATCTTCCGAAGAAGCAATTCCGATTCAACGGGTTTGGTCATAACAAAACAATTCGGGATATCGGAAATATCCTGATTGGTTTTGATGTAACTGTTTCCTGTTGTAAAAACAATGGGACCATTCCATGATTTTCGCAATAAGCGCGCAAAACCGATTCCGTCTGCTCCACCCTTAAGCTGAACATCCAATATAATGGCATCAGGTGTTTCATTTTTCATGATTTCAATGGCATCATCCGGATGAGTGACGGTGGCAATAACCTGCACGCCTGATTTGGAAAAATGAATGGAATACACTTTTGCGATCAGGAGCTCATCTTCTACAATAAGGACTTTCATAAAGTAGAGAATGAGGTGATTATTATTCCATTAAGTTGTTCGCCGAATAATCGATTATCGCGCAAAAGCCCAATAGCTATAGGTGTTGGCCTGGTTTTCATATTCTGAATATATTAAAAAAATTGAAAATTTCCAAAATTGGGAAAGAGGAATTCGCGATAAATTATTTAGTCGGCTAACTATCAATGGTTTTCTAATGCGATGAATCTCTTATATTTGCAAAAAAAATTAAACCATGAGTCTTTTAATTGTAGGAACTGTTGCCTTTGACGCCATTGAAACGCCTTTCGGAAAAACAGATAAAATTGTTGGCGGAGCGGCTACTTATATTTCTCTTGCTGCTTCATATTTCAACAAAAAAAATCAATTGATAAGTGTTGTTGGCGACGACTACGATATGGGAATGCTGGATAAATTAAAATCAAAAGGCATCGACATTGAGGGACTGCAAATTAAAAAAGGCGAAAAATCTTTTTTCTGGGCCGGTAAATACCATTACGATTTAAACTCGCGTGATACTCTCGATACGCAATTAAATGTGCTCGCCACTTTTGATCCTGTAGTTCCGGAAGCTTATAAGAACGCAGAATTTCTGATGCTTGGAAATCTTGATCCGAAAGTCCAAATGCGCGTGATAGAGCAATTACCTCAGCGTCCGAAACTGGTGGTGCTCGACACCATGAATTTCTGGATGGACATTGCAATGGATGCACTGCGTGAGGTGATGAAAAAAGTAGATGTAATTACCATTAACGACGAAGAAGCGCGCCAACTTTCCGGTGAATATTCATTGGTAAAAGCTGCACGTAAAATTCTTACGATGGGTCCGCGCTATGTGGTAATTAAAAAAGGTGAACACGGAGCCTTGTTGTTCGATAAGGAACACATGTTCTTTGCTCCTGCTTTACCATTAGAAGAAGTTATGGATCCAACCGGAGCGGGTGATACATTTGCTGGTGGATTTATCGGATTTATTGCACACACGAAAGATATTTCATTCGAAAACATGAAACGTGCGATTATCATCGGATCATCGCTGGCTTCCTTTACCGTTGAGAAATTCGGAACGGAACGTATTGCCGATTTAAAAGAAGAAGAAATCGATGCCCGTATTCAAAGCTTTGTTGAATTGGTCGATTTCAATATTGAGTTTGTTGAGTGATTCTTCTTTAATCTATCACTTAAAACTGAAGAACACTGCGATTACAATCCGATTACAGTAACTGTTAATGTCCCCTGTAATTGCGGAGCGCTTCCTGAACTTACATTGGCAGTAGAAGCTCCGGTACCGGTTGGATAAACCGCTTTCACCTGAAAGGTGTGTGCACCCGCAGATAAGGTGAGGACTCTATCCATGGACCAGTTCTCAATCACCTGTGCAAGTCCTGTAGTATTCGCTGCAACGATTCTGCGTTCGGTTTGAATGGTTCCATTCACTGCGATTCCAACATCAACAATTGAATACGCATTACCTGTTGCTGTACATTGAATTCCTCCATCGGTATGCACAATCACTTTTGCATTTGCAGGAATAGTGATGTTAAGCGATAAGCCCGGAATGAGGGTATACGTTGTTACTCCACTTGTAACGGAAAGTTGTCCTGTTCCTGTAGCCTGATATGCATTCTGACCCAAACTACTCACGCTCGCCGCCGATTGTGCGTGCAGTGCATAAGGAACCGATAACAATTGAGTGGTTCCCATTAACTGATACGCTGTACCACCGCTGGCATCCATTTCTACTTTAATGAAAAAATTATTTCCTGCCCATTGGATGGTAGAAAAGGTTCCGCTAATTACTGTTCCTAATCCGATTTTTAGATTAGCTAATCCAAAATCATTGGTTGTTACATTATGACTTTCGGAATACACGGTTGTTCCCACTACACTGCCTTGTAAAATAGAAATTCTGAAGGACACGTTTTGTTGGCCCAATACATTTCCGCTTAAATCACGCGCCACGGCCTGATAGGAAAATGATTGCGGAGCTTGTGCCTGAGTGAACAAAAACTGAATAGAGAAGGCTAAAACTGCTAATGCTTTTTTCATGGTTTATTGTTTGATCAATGTAAAATGTTGTTTGAATTCATTGTTTCTTATTTCCAATAAATAAATTCCGGAAGGATAGGAATTCATGTCGATTTGAAAACTTGAGGCTATGTTATACCCGGTAGAATAAATCTGTTTTCCATCAATGGTAAATAACTGACATTCCAATAAAGAATACGTTTGTGTTGAACTGAGTTTTACCATTCCGGTTGTTGGATTTGGAAATGCACTCCAGGAAAATTGCTGACTCTGCTCTTCTACCGAATTGGCGTTTAAATCGGACTGATGAAAGCCTTGCGTTAAGATTGCAGATGCGCTGCCCACGGTTTCGATAACCGTTTCGCCGAGGGTCCAGCTGATTTGTGCAGTGGCTGAAGAAAAATGATCCCCTGCCGAAGCAATAACCGTTGGAGTTATACTTTGGGAATAACCTGTTGCAAGGGAAATAAAAAACAGAATTGTAAAAACTTTTCTCATTTGTTTCTCATAATATGAAAGTATCCGGAATAATCCTGATCGCCGGCATGGAGCACAAAATAATAAACTCCGTCGGGGTGACCATCACCTGTCCAGTCATTTTGATAATTATTTTTTTCGTAGAGTGTTTGTCCCCACCGGTTCATAATAACCAATGTATTTCCATTATAGAATTCAAGATACGGAAATACCAGTGCATCATTTATTCCATCACCATTGGGTGAAATAACATTAGGTGGTACAATGGTTAAAGGCAGTACATTGATTAAGCGGCAAAGTGTATCTACACAAGCATTGCTGGTTGCCGTTCCTAAGCAAATGAGATATTCGCCCGGAGTGGTGTAGATGTGTTGCGGATCAGAAAGGCTTTCTGTGGTTCCGTCGCCAAGATTCCAGTAATAACCAAGCAATGTTCCCGGTGTTTGAATCTGGGGATGAAAAGTGGTGTTCTGCGTAATGAAAACAGGATCGGGATCACTGGTAAAATTGATGTTCAAATTTGGTTCAACGGTAACCGGAATAAGAATGGTATCGCTGGTACAACCGTTCATGGTTACAAATGCCGAATAATTACTGGTATGAAGTATAGTATCGGTATTGCTCAGCAAACTGTCTGTAATATTTCCGGTACCTGAAATTCCATTTCCAAACCAATTGATTGTTGCACCGGGCAAGCAGGCGTTTAATGCGAGGTTCACATCTGCGCCGTTGCAAATGGCGAGACTATCCGGTGTAGCGGTGACTTGCGCAACCGGTTTAATGGTAAGTGATAAAGACGGCCAGCCACTCACTGAATTTCCGCAGGCATCAGTCACCGTTGGTGATGGAACCGCCAAGGAAGTTGCCGGATCGCAATAGTTGGGACAATTCGGAAGATCGAGGGTGAGATGTTCAATTTCATTTACGGGACTACAACCTACCGGCACACCCGCAGTTGAAGTTGTTCCACTCCAAGGATGCGAAAACGTAAACGGCGGAACACCATAACGCGCATAAATGGTAGCGGTGGTTTGACAAGTATTGGCACAAAGTGTAGCAGGATTGAGGTACACCTGTGATGTATAACTTTCTACTGTGTTGCCTTCGATATAAGCAGAAAAAGGCCAAAGGGTGGATGGTGTATAGTAGAGATAGGTTGTATTGCAACTGCTACCGTTGGAACTGCGCGACAAATGCATTCGCAGATAGAATGTGTATTGATTACAGGTTTGCGGATAACAACACATCAAAGGACTTTTCATATTAAAATCTTCGAGGTAAGCCGTACCCGGTGTATTTCCCGTTGGGGGTTGAACGGTGAAAATGGTGGACTGATTACAACTGGTGCTAAAATACATGGAACCATCTCCCATCACGGTAGTGGTAAAAGGATCGGCATAATAACTGGAAGTAACACTGAGGTTGTTAACCGTAATTGCTGCAGGAACCGTTATTAAAATACTATCCACATTATAATTGGGCGCGAAACAAGAGGGCATGTAAAAATTCGGATAGGTAGTGGTTGGTCCCACCACCAGCGGATCGATGGTAATGGGAAACTGACGCGCAGGATCGTGCATCCACTGATCGTTGACGATCAATTGAAGCTGAACCCGATTGCCGCGTTGCACAAAACGATATTCCCCAACGGTCCAGTTATTCGCTGCATCATAACAAAACACGGTATTGAGGTGCAAAATTTCTTTACCGGCAGAATTGATCATTTGTAAATGACCCGCCACTCCTTTTGCGCGCTGTTCACTTAATTCTTCCGCTGCAGAAATAACAAAGGGTTCATCCGCTGTATATTCTTCTTCAATAATTAAATCTCCCTGAGGAACGGCGGATGCATTTTTAAAAATGTAATTGTATTTAACTGCGCCCTGACGAAACAAAATAAACTTGTCCACACCATTCACCACATTGTGAAAAATGGCTGTATCGCCATGAACATTGGCAGAACCGGAAGAGAGGGATTGTCCGTTAATTTTTACAGCCGAAGAAAAAACAATTTGTTTTTCATTATAGCGAAACGACAATTCTCCTTTGGTATTGACAAATGCAGGCAGCGGTTGTTCGCTGACAGACCATCCTTCCTTTTCCTGTTTTAATTCGATATTAACGGGGATTAATTTTCCCTCCGGTGAATAATAATTCACCAGCTCTTTCGAAAAATAACTTACGTAAGTACCATCCGCTTTGCGAAAAGCAGAAGAATGTAATCCACGTTCCGAAACGATTTCATTCCATTGCTGTTTTCGCAAGCGATAGGGCAAGGATTCGATGGTTCCTGATTGAACAGGAGAGGAGATTTGAGCAAATAAAGATCCCGAGCAGAATAAGCCCGATAGAATCATAGCAACAAGGCGCTGTTTCATGTTCTTTTGGCAATAGGAGAAGCTATCAATGATACCTAAAAAAAGGGAGAAATCAAAGGAAAGAGGGTTGAAAATTCGGGTCTAATTATCAAGCAGGTAGTGGCCGGGAATGGAGGTAATATTCACCTTAAACAAAATCGGGACGCTGTTGTTTACCCTTTATGAGTTCATCCATCAGCATTTTCTGGCACCGGCGTGATTTAAGAACAGAGGATCTTCGTCCCCTCTCCGAAGCGCTGCAAAAAGAAAAAAACGTACTTCCCTTATTTATTTTCGACACGAATATTCTGAACCGACTGGAGAATAAAAAGGATGCCCGTGTAGAATTCATTCACCGGAAATTAAAGGAAATAAAAACGACCTATCAGGAACACGGCTCAGACCTATTGATAAAAATTGGAGAGCCCTTAAAAATCTGGAAAGAAATCCTGAATGAATACAAGGTGGAAGCAGTATATGCGGGGAGGGATTATGAACCCTATGCATTGGAACGCGACAAAGCAGTTTATGAATTTTTGCAAACAAAAAACATTCGCTTTTACGGCTTCAGAGACCATGTGATTTTTGAAAAGAGTGATATTGTTAAGGACGATGGAAAACCATATACTGTTTTTACTCCTTATTCGAAAAAATGGAAAAGTAAATTGCAGGACAGCGATCTTGCTTTGCAATCCTGCACCCCGCACTTTAAAAAACTATATTCCACTTCTCCCCTATACTTTCCATCCTTAAAGGAATTGGGATTTGAAGAAGCAGGCATTCCTTTTCCTGAGGAAAAATGCAGTGATGAGATCATCAAAAAATATCATGAAACCAGAGATATTCCTTCGCTGCATGGCACTTCACGATTAAGTCTGCATTTGCGGTTCGGTACCATTTCGGTTCGTCAACTTACCCGTGCCGCCTTAAAGTTGAACGAAAAATACCTGAACGAATTAATCTGGCGGGAGTTCTACCAAATGATTCTATATCATTTTCCCCATACGATAGAAAAATCATTTAAACCCGCGTTCGATAATATTCAATGGGAAAATAATGAAGCCCATTTTGAAGCCTGGTGTCAGGGAAAAACCGGATATCCGCTGGTGGATGCGGGTATGCGCGAATTGAATGCAACAGGTTGGATGCACAATCGTACCCGCATGGTGGTGGCATCGTTTCTCACCAAACATTTGCTGATTGACTGGCGTTGGGGCGAAGCCTATTTTAAAGAAAAATTACTGGATTATGAATGTGCCTCCAACATAGGCGGCTGGCAATGGGCATGCGGATCAGGAACCGATGCGGCACCCTATTTCAGAGTGTTTAATCCCACTACACAGCAAGAAAATTTTGATCCTGATAAAATCTATATTAAAAAGTGGATTCCGGAATATGGCACTAAAAAATATCCCGACCCCATAATTGATCACACCTTCGCGCGCGATCGTATTCTAAAACGCTTTAAGTTTGCGCTGGACGAAAAAAAAGCTGTATGAAAACCGGAGATTTAATTCCAGATTTATCCCTCAGCAACGAACAGGGGGAATTGATTTCACTACGAAAATTTATCGGGTTAAAATCGATGGTAGTTTACTTCTATCCGAAAGACGATACCACCGGCTGCACCCGTGAGGCTTGTGCCTTTCGCGATCATTATGAAGATTTCACTGAAGCCGGAGCAGAAGTGATCGGAATTTCTGCCGATGATGAAAAATCGCATCAACACTTTGCAGCAAAAAATAAATTGCCTTTTAATCTACTTAGCGATCCCGATAAAAAAGCCCAACAAGCTTTTGGTGTGAAGCGAGGTTTATTGGGATTGGTTTCAGGAAGGGAAACCTTTGTATTTAACCGGGAGGGGAAACTCATTCACCAATTCAGTTCACTCATTCGCTTTGAACAACACGTGAAAGAGGCGTTGAAAGCGATAAAGGGGGAGTAAAGGGTTAACCCATCTTCACATAAGAAAAAAATTCTCTGCGGGTTTCTTCGTTTAAAAACTGACCATGATAACTGGAGGTAACCGTTGAAGAATTTACATCTTCTATTCCGCGTACAGAAACACACATGTGTTTTGCGTCAATAATCACCGCTACGTCTTCTGTTTTTAACACGCGTTTTAATTCCTCCGCAATCTGAATGGTGAGGCGTTCCTGTACTTGCGGACGCTTAGCAAAGTATTGGACAATGCGGTTAATTTTCGATAATCCGATTACATTTCCATTGCTGATATAAGCCACATGCGCTCTTCCGAAAATGGGGACAAAATGATGCTCGCAAAAGGAATGAAGCGTAATGTCCTTTTCCACCAACATTTCCTTGTAATGGTATTTATTCTCAAATAAAGCAATCTTTGGTTTGTTGGCGGGATTCAATCCACTGAATACTTCCTCCACATACATCTTGGCAACACGATGCGGTGTTCCTTTTAAACTATCGTCGTTTAGGTCGAGACCAAGCGTCTCCATGATCTCGGAAAAGTGATAGGCGATTTTTGAGATTTTTTCAGCATCGGATAATTCAAATGCGTCTTTTCTCATGGGTGTTTCCACACCAGTGAAAAGGTGTTCGTTTCCTTCTTCTTCCCAGATGCGGATTTTATTGTCCGCTATATTCAACACTGTTTCTGTCGGTTTCATGCAATACAATTTTGAGTTGCATAGAACTAACAATGTGTGGACGTAAAATGTTCCAGATAACTACTGCAATATTTTCGGCGGTGGGATTTAAATGCGCAAATTCCGGAACGTCGAGATTTAAATTCTTGTGATCGAAACGTTCTTCAATTAATTTCTCCATTAAATCACCCAAAATTTTGGTGTCCATAACATAACCCGTTTCCGGATCTATTGGACCCGTTACGTGAACAAAAAGAGAATAATTATGCCCGTGGTAATTCGGACGATTGCATTTACCGAAAATCTGATTGTTTTTTTCTTCTGTCCACTCCGGATTATGCAAGCGATGAGCAGAATTAAAGGATGATTTACGGATGACGGTAGCAATCATGATGCGCGTTTGTTTTTAATTTTTTTATCGTAATAGTCCATTAACTCATCAAAGCAAATTCTGAACCAGGCTGTATATCTATTCGGAAATTCTTCCAGATCAGATTTTAATTCATGCAACGAAATCCATTTGTAATCGGAAACCTCTTCCGGATTAATGGAAGGTTGCTGGTTATAGGAGCCAATGAATACATGATCGAATTCATGTTCCGTTAATTCATTTTCGAATTTTGCTTTGTAGATAAATGAAAAAGCCGGATCGATGTCGCACTGAATTCCCATTTCTTCTTTGAGTCTGCGTAAAGCCGCATCCTGTACAGACTCTCCCGGACGAGGATGAGAGCAGCAGGTATTGGTCCACAATCCCCCTGAATGATACTTACTCAATGCTCTTTTTTGAAGCAGCAATTCGTTCTGATCATTAAACAGGAAAACAGAAAATGCACGATGCAATACGCCCTGACGGTGCGCTTCCATTTTTTCCATGGTGCCGATCTGATGATCATTGGTATCTACCAATACAACGTGTTCCTGATGAATGGGATTCATGTTCCGGTTATTGGAGTGACTTTTTCTCCGCTTCAGTGAGGTGTTTGGACTGCAGCAAATATTTTTTCACCTGGTTAATATAATACGAATCATTGGTTTTTTCGCGGAAAGAAGACCAATTGTTTAAAATGAGCTTTTTGTCGCTCTCTAATTCCGATGAATATCCGAGAAAAGAAGGACATTCTGCCTGAACGGTAAATCGTATAAAGCGCAATTCGGTATCGGATTGTTTTTCTTTAATGGCACTTTCTATGAGCGATTTTCCTTCGTTAAAGCGTTTCAGTTTTTCGAAAGGATTATAACTTTGATCGGCCGTCATGGTAATAGCCGCACCTTTATAAGCCCGTAAACGAAAATCGGATTTGGCATCGTTATCTGAAATAGATTGTATGATTTTATCCACCACGGAATTATTCGTGGATGCCTGAAAATACCATTTCCGCACTTCTGTAATTGTGGGTGAAGCAATGATTGAATTCGCGGCGACAATAAAAAGAAGAAAGAGTAATTGTTTCCTCATATCAGATTAAAACTGTGGCGTACAAAAGATGAAAGAAACAAACTGTATTTTTTTCCATTGGGAATACGCACACGCTCATTCATGATTTTATTAGCCGGCAATGATTTTATTTTTGTGAACAAGCGATAATAATACACATAGGCCACATATACCCCAAAACGGGCATCTTTGGGTAACTGAAGAATTCCGGTGTAGCCTTCATGAAAATCTTTTTCAATATCCTTTTCAATCTGCTTTTTGGTTGCTTCGTTGAATTGCGACATGTCCACTCCCGGAAAATAAATTCTTCCGAGGGCGTTGACATCTTCATTGATATCGCGCAAAAAATTTATTTTCTGAAAAGCCGATCCCAGTTTCATGGCAAAAGGTTCAAGCTTGTTGTAAAGCGCATCGTTTCCTTCTACAAAAACACGAAGACACATACAACCGACTACCTCAGCAGATCCAAGAATGTATTTTTCATAACCATGCTGATCGTAGCTGTTTTTATTTAAATCCATTTCCATGCTATCGAGAAACGTATCAATAAGGTGCATCGGAATCCGGTATTTATTTACCACTTCCTGAAAGGCATTCAGAATGGGATTGAGTGAAATTTTATCTTCAATCGCTTCATAGGTATCCTTTCTGAATTTTTGCAACAAGTGTTCCTTGTCATATTCATGAAAGGTGTCCACAATCTCATCTGCAAACCGTACAAATCCATATACGGCATAAATCGGATTTCTGAACCGGGAGTTCAAAAAGCGGATTCCCATCGAAAAGGAAGTGCTGTAAGATCTCGTTGTCATTTTTGAACAACGCACCGAAACTTCATCGAATAAATTTTTTCCTGCCATGTTAGATTGTATTTGGAATACCAGTTTCTTTTGCAATTAATCGTGCAGCTACTTGTCCGCTTATTAATGTGGGCGGCACTCCCGGACCGGGAACGGTAAGCTGTCCGGTAAAATATAAATTGGAAATTTTTTTGCTTTTCATTCGTGGTTTTAAAACTGCTGTTTGCTTCAGCGTATTGGCTAATCCGTATGCATTGCCTTTAAACGCATTATAATCATGAATAAAATCCTTGTGCGCATACGATCGTTTTAAAACAATGTGTTCACGGATAGTTTGATTGGTCAGTTTTTCAAAACGATCGATCACCAGATTAAAATATTTTTCACGGATTTCTTCATTGTCTTCCAATCCGGGCGCAACGGGAATTAAAATGAAAAATGCTTCATGTCCCTCCGGTGCTACCGAGGGATCGGAGACGGATGGACAACTGGTATAAAACAATGGTTTTTCCGGCCATTGCGGATGATCGTAAATTTCTTTGGCGTGCTGACCAAAATCTTCATCGAAAAACAAAGTATGATGAAGCATTCCCTTCAGCTTTTTATTTAACCCCAAATAAAAAATTAATGAAGAAGGGGCCATTACGCGTTTATCCCAATAACGGGCGGAATAATTTCTGTCCTTTTTATCCAGCACTTCCTGATCGAGGTGATGATAATCTGCACTTCCAACAATGACATCTGCTTTATAAATTCCATTGTTGGTGTGAACGGCAGTAATTTTTCCGTTGTTGGTTTCGAGCTTTTCTACGGTTGTATTCAATAAAATTTCTACACCCATTTCTTTAGCTATGCGTTCCATCCCTTCAACAATTTTTCCCATTCCTCCCACCGGATACCAGGTACCCAATGCCATATCGGCATAATTCATTAATGAATAGAGCGCCGGTGTTTTTTCGGGCTTGGCTCCTAAAAACAAAACCGGAAATTCGAGCAACTGAAGTAAACGCGGATGAGAAAAATAACTGCGTATATAGGAAGAAAACGATTTTAATAAATGCATCTTCATTAGTCCACCCAACACTCTGCGGTCTGCAAATTCCATGAGTGATAAACCGGGACGATACACCAGGTCGTTAATTCCTACTTCATATTTATACTGCGCGTCTTTTAAAAATTTTCTCAATTTTTCTCCGCTTCCTTTTTCGTACGATTCAAACATCGCTTCGAGTTCCTTCATGTCGGAAGGCACATCCATATAATCACCCGGTGAAAAATAAATGCGGTAAGAGGGACTCAATCGTTCAAGTTGAAAATAGTCGGATGGTTTTTTTCCGAACAATGAAAAATATCGTTCAAACACATCGGGCATCCAATACCACGATGGTCCCATATCGAATGTAAATCCATCTTTACGGAACACGCGTGCACGTCCGCCTGCCGATTCGTTTTTTTCAATCAGCGTAACTTTCATGCCTTGCTTTGCCAAACACGACGCGGTGGAAAGTCCGGCAAAACCTGCTCCAATAACAATGGCTGTTTTCATTCTGATTTTATCAATTAAAACGGTAATCGGTAAACTTTTCCATCAGTATTTGACGGGCAAGAAATATTCTGCTTTTTACCGTACCAATGGGAATTCCCATCTTATCGGCGATGTCTTTGTATTTATATCCGGCCAGATGCATATTGAATGGAACTTTATATTCATCAGCCAATTCATCAATGCCTTTTAAAATTTCTTTCTCCGTTAATACAGAGTCGGGAGAAATCGATCCCTTGGTTTGTGGAATATTGACATAATGTAAGTCTTTTGTTCCGTCCACAATCGTGTTCGATTTTTTTCTTCTTCTGTAATTATTAATAAAGGTGTTTTTCATGATGGTGAATAACCATGCACCGAGATTGGTACTATCGGCAAACTTTTCACGATAAGTGAAGGCCTTTAATACAGTATCCTGAAGTAAATCCTTCGCGTCCTCCTGATCGGAAGTCAGACTAATGGCAAACGCTTTTAATCGCGGTCTCATCATTAGCACATGCTGATTGAATTCAATGGCAGTCATACTCTTTTGTTTTTTTGTTGAACAAATCTATGAAAAGATTAAACAAAACCAAGCATTTTGTTTAACTATTTTCATCACATTGTGAAACAATAAGTGTTATTTGCTTGATTTTCAACAATAGTAATACTACCAGACGCCGGCTTTTAAAGCTTAAACAAAAGCAGGTAAACGGATTTAGGGCTTGGGCCTAACTTATCCTTAACTTTCGGCACACAAGAACGCAACATGAGAATCGCTTTATTGGCAGCTCTTGCATTTACGGCTGCAAGTGGAATAGCACAAACCTTTAACGGAAGCGGGGGATTAATTCCTGATAACAATACTGCCACCGATTTTATCATTAATGTAGGCGGACTATCCCCTTCAACCCTTGACCAATCTCATGGGCTTGTTGGTGTTTGCATCACTATTACACATACCTGGGATTCGGATTTAGATGCCAAGTTAATTGCACCGGATGGAACGGTGATGACCTTGTTTTCGGGCGTTGGTGGCGACGGTGATAATTTTACTTCTACCTGTTTCGATCAGAATGCTGCTTCATCCATCAATACCGGTAGTGCACCATTTACGGGAAATTTTAAACCACAGTCCAATTTAGGAAATGCGAATAATGGTCAAAACGGAAATGGAAACTGGATTTTAAGAATCACCGATCAGTGGGCGCAGGACCAGGGTAATCTTTTAAACTGGAGTATCACCTTTGGAAATAATGCACCTATTCCATTTGCATTTTCCAGCACCAATATTCCATTGGTGATATTAAATACCGGAGGTAACACCATTCCCGACGAACCAAAAATTAACGGAACCATGAAAGTCATCGATTATGGTCCCGTACTTCGTAATCACCCCAGTGATATCGCCAATATTTACGATGGAAACATCGGAATAGAAATGAGAGGTGCTTATTCGCAATCTTTACCGCAAAAACCTTATAATGTAGAACTGCGCGATAACATTGGAGCAAAACTCGACAGCGTAATTTTAGGAATGCCGGCCGAGCACGACTGGCATTTGATTGCAAACTACAACGACAAAAGTTTTTTGCGCAATGCACTTGCCTATAAACTTTTTGCAGAAGCAGGAAATTATGCAACCCGTTTTCAGTTTTGTGAAGTCCTCCTCAACAACGAATACCAGGGAATTTACATGTATACCGAAACCATTAAGCGCGATGCAAACCGGGTGGACATTGCAAAACTCGACACCAATGAAAATGCAGGTCGTGATTTAACGGGTGGATACATTATTAAAAATGATTACTGGGATAATTCCAATTCATGGTTACTCAATTATCATCCTATCGATCATCCATCCTACGATGTTCACCTCGTTTACCATTATCCAAAACCCGATGTAATTACACCGCAGCAAAAAACCTACATCGCTACTTTTATTAATGATTTCGAGACGAAATTATATGATGTCAATTTTCAGGATACCAGTAACAATTATTTGCAGTACGCCGATTTAACTTCCTTTCTCGATTATCTTATCATTAATGAATTAGCCAGAAATAACGACGGGTTTAAAAAAAGTTCTTATTTCCATAAGGACAAAGATCCGGTAAGCGGATGGAATAAACTATTTGCAGGTCCGGTGTGGGATTTCGACTGGGCATGGAAAAACATCTGGGGCTGCAGTATTTTCGAAGCGACCGACGGATCCGGTTGGGCACATCATATTAATGATTGTGGTCCGGATGTAAATTCTCCCGGTTGGTATGTGCGTATGATGAGCGACACCAATTTTCAAAATTCGCTGCGTTGCCGTTATGAAAATTTACGCCACTCCATTTTAGACACCACCTATCTTTTTAATTATATCGATTCGATGTCAAACGTATTGGACGAATCGCAACAACGCCATTATGAATATTGGGGACACATGGGTCTAAACACCGGCGCTCCCGAAGTGGAATCGCCATCGGTGAGTTACAGCGAAGAAGTGTTGCGTTTAAAAAACTGGATCCGGTTGCGCATTGAATGGCTCGATAATAATATTCCGGGAAATACAGTAGCTTGTTCCTGGACGTCCACGCCTGAATTAACCCTGGAAAAAACATTTCGGATGTTCCCTAATCCCGCCAACGAATTTGTGGTCATTGAAATCAATGAAAATGCTTCCTCCATCGATGGATTTGTATTGCGCGACATGCAGGGCAAAATGCTGCTTCAAATTCCAAATACAGGCGCAAAAAATCATATCCTTCAAACCTCCGGATTATCTTCCGGAATTTATCTGCTGGAATCAGTAAACAGAGACGGAATTACCAATGGTTATTCCAAATTAATTGTTGCGCACTAAATTACCGCAAGCCTTCGAAAAAGTGAGGGAATGATTGTACATCGTGAATGTAGGTCAACTCACTTTTCGCTTTAAAGGCATATACTTCTAAAAAGGCTTTTAATTCTGAAGCAGAACTTTTTTCAATATAACCTGTGGCATCCGCTAAAACGGCAATGGCAGCAACGGAATGATGGGGTGAATATTTTCTCGCGCATTTCGCTTCTATTTTTTCCAGCGCATTTTTTAGTGCGAGCGAACGGTTTCCCTGATAATTTTTATTGATAAATGCAGTTACTTTATCGCCACATTTATCAGGAGAAATAAATTTTCTGTCGCTCCGTGCAGGATGTACCCAACGCATACTCGAATGGGCTAATTGCAACAATATTTTTTCGGAGCTACGGTATCCTTTTTTGCTTGTGATTTTTTTGAATTCGCTTTCTGCCAGCTTAAACAAAGAGCTTTGTTCGGGACGAAATCCCAATCGGTAATAAAACCAAAAGCTGCCGGATTGAATTCCATCCGGATTGTCGAGTCCGATTTGATATGGATCCACCGTAAATGTATCGGCGCGGAAATGCAGGGCATATAAACGCAGCAACTGACAAACCACATTGGCAGATTCGCCTCCACGGAATGGAGGAAAAATATTTACGCCAAATCCCGATTCTTTATTCAGCAACCAACCTCCTCCGTAAGCACAGGGAACACCATTTTTAAACAGCATGTATCCTGCATACGATTGCAAACTCATTTTCATTTCCGGTTGCATATAATATAACGCAATGCTGATTCCTCTTCCCATATCAAACAACTCGGTCTCCTGCACCTGCGCATAAGTAATGGGATCGGTCTCCCGTTGCAAACCGGCCAGTGTTCCCTTTCCTAAATCAATCAATTTCTCTTTATCACTTCGTGAAAGTGAAATCTTTTTAGGCACGCCTTGTGCGAGTGCAGTGCTAATATCCATTCGTTTCAAAATGCCGTCGCTATGAATAAATCGTTTACTCTTTGGTGCCCGGGCTCCAAACATGGTGGGTGCATCGGATTTTGTTTTCCAGGATGTATAGGTTTTAAACTCCGAAAAAATAAATTCTTTGGCAGCCAGCGGAAGGGATAAACGACGGGTCTCCTGCACTACGTGACGCAATAATTGGTGTTTGCTTTTTTTACTTCCTGTTATTTCTTCCGACCAAACATCCCATTCTGATTTTGAAGCATTCATCACTTCCTGCTCCATCGGATTTAAATTGAAATTTAAAAGTCCCGCAATAAACGCTTCGTTTTGTCCTTCGGAATACCATGCCGCCTGTTCGCCAAATTTTTCGATCAGCCATTCATTATGAACTAATGAAAAATTAGCGCAGATTTCTGATCCGGGAATTCCGGAATTATAATAAAGCTGTTCTTTGTGCTTTTTACCAAACTGCTCTACCTGAGCAATAATTTCTTTCAATCGTTTCTCTGCTAAATCAAACAATTCGCGTGTTGCAGGATAGGCTAGTGTAAACAAACATAATTCAGCATAATGAATCATTTCTTTACCATGTTCCATTTTGCGGGGCGATAGCTCTTTAAACAACTGAAGACATTTTATAATATCCTCTTTCGTAAAGGAACGTTGGATTTGTTCCAGTTTTTTTAATGCTGCGCGGTGACTAGCCATAATTTCCCTTTTTTGAAAAATAACAAAAAGCCAGCTTGGTTGAGCTGAATTTCTGATTTTGATTTAGAAATCGTTTTATTACGTCCGATTTAACTGTATTTTTCGAGTCGCAAAATGACATTCGACAGAAGAAAATATAATCCGGTAAGGGCCTGGTCGGCAAAAGGAAAATTTCTAACCGCTACCGTGCGGGCTTTATTTGGACTGCGAAGGCTTTTTGGTGCAAAAGACTGGGAAAGTGTTTGGCCGGAACACCACGAAGATCCCTTGCACATGAAGAAAGCGGAGCAGCTTTATTTCGGACATAAATATTATTACCGCGCCATTACCTCAGCAGAAAAAGAACTGAATACCGAAACGCGATTCCATTTGTCGGACGCTGTTTTTAAAAAGGACTCCTCCTTCCTTCCCGATTCGGAAATTACCTTAAGTGCAGGTGGAGATTTAATGCCTTATGCTTCCATTCATCCGGATCATTGTGCCGGACTCTGGGATGAAATCGGAAATGATTTTTTTGGAAGCGATCTTGTAACAGCCAATTTGGAAACGCCACTCGATAGAAGTAAAAAAGCATCCTTTGTTCCTGAAGTGATGCTTAACCATATGTATTTTAATGCCAATGAGGACATGTTTAATGTGTTCAACGGAAATCTGAAATACAAATCGTACAATGTGTTGTCGGTTGCCAATAATCATTCGCTGGATATGGGAGTTGAAGGACTTCGTTCCACTATGCAATTTTTAGATGAAAAAGGAATTTCGTTTTGTGGGGCGAGAGAACAAGAAGGAGATGTGTTCAGCATACCCATCATCGAAAAAAAAGGAATTAAAGTAGGGTTTTTAGCCGCTACCTTTTCGTTGAATGCGGAACAACTTCCTCCGGATAAAACGTGGATGTGTGATCACCTTGCCTTGAACCTTCCTCATCCGGATATTTCGCGACTGGTTCAACAAGCAAAATGGGCCCGCGAGCAAGGTGCTGACTTTTTGGTTGCGCATTTACATATGGGTTGCGCTTACCAGCCTTATCCTTCCATGCATTCTGTGAACAACATCAAACAAATTATAGAAGAAACGGGAATAGATCTGGTGCTTGGTGGTCACCCTCACAATGCTCAACCTTCGGAACTGATCCATGTTACCGATCCATTCAGTGGAGAAAAGAAAGAAAGTTTTGTGGTTTATTCCATGGGCGATTTTGTAGCCTACGATATTTTTAAATGGTGTCACCTCCCCTTAACCTTTCGTTTTTCCATAGGTAAAAAAGGGAATCGAACCAAAATTACGGCTATAGAAAGCCGATTGCTCTACTTGCATGCTTCCATTGAAAAAGGAAAAATTCGTCACTTAAAATTCAGAGATTTTCAATCCTGCTTTAAAGCTGAAACACGAAATGCGTTTGATGCCGAAACACGAAAAGAATTAGAGGAATTAAAATGGTTTGCGGATCGTTATTTATATCGCGGTAACCTGGAGAATTATCCCTTTACTTCGTAAAAAAAGGTAAAATCAGGTAGAGCGCAAATCCGATGAAAATCACACCGACAATCCGGTCGATGATGGTTAAAAAACGATCGGTAATAAATCGTTTCAACTTAGAGGCTCCTAAAGCAATTAATGTCTCCATACCGAATATGGCGCTCAATGCACCGGAATAAAAAAATACACTTTCTGTAAGCGAATATCCGGCCACCTGAGTGATGTGCGTAGAAATAGCGGTCCAGCCAATAAAATTCCCGGGGTTTAATCCGTTGAGTAAAAATCCCATTCCCGCAAAATGCCAAAACCGACCTCCATTGGTTTCGGGAAATGCCGCCTTCTTCCGTGAGCGGAAATTATTTAATCCGTAGAGCAACAAAAATATTCCTCCGGCAATCCGGACATAGTTTTCTGTTGTTCCTCCTTCGGGAATATAAGCGGCTCCAGAACGTGTTATTAATATAAGCATGGTATCGGAAACAATCACCCCCATGGAGATATAAATCCCACTACGAAATCCGTTGTCGATCGAGTTCTGGATCAATGCAAAAAAAACGGTACCGAGCATGACGCTCATCACCATTCCGGTGCTTAATCCATAAAAAATCGGTTCCAAACTCATTCTTTTCTCAAATCTACGGATTAATCCCTGCAATTTCTCTTATCCTTTAAGAAACCTTTAGTTCACATTAACTAAATTTGCTCCATGGAAAATTTTCTGGAAACAGTCCTCTTTCTCATTACCACGCCACTGTTTGTCATCTTTATCGGATTAGAAATGTATGTGTCCAATAAAGAGCGCAACCACCGTTATTCCGTTGCGGGATTTTGGGAAAACATGTATTTGATGATTGTAAATACAGGACTCGATTTATTAATGCGTTTGTTTGCCATTTATTTTTTTACGGAAATTTTAACTTATCGCGCCGTTGAATGGAATGAGGGAATTGCTTATTGGATTTTACTTTTTCTATTTGAAGATATCACTTTCTGGACCATTCACTATGTGGATCATTATGTCCGCCTGTTCTGGGCCGTTCACATTACCCATCACAATTCGGAGGAATATAATTTAACGGTTGGACTCCGCTCTTCCTTGTTTGAGCCGCTCTATCGTTTTATTTATTTTATTCCCATGGTGATTCTCGGTTTTAAAGTGGAGCACATCTTCTTTGCTTATTCGGTAACTCAGCTTTATGGTGTTTTTCTGCATACTCAATACGTAAAAAATTATGGCTGGTTCGATCTTATTCTGATTTCTCCTTCACAACATCGCGTGCATCATGGATCCAATGTTCGTTATCTCGATAAAAACATGGGGATGTTTTTAAACATCTGGGATAAACTATTTGGCACCTATGAAAAGGAAAGCGAAGCGGTAGTCTATGGCATTACCAAAAACATCCATTCTCACGATCCGCGCGTGGTGGTTTTTCATGAGTTTAAAAACATAGCTGAGGATGTAAAAAAAGCTCCGGGTTTAAAAGCGAAATTCATGTATATATTTGGACCTCCGGGTTGGAGTCACGATGGATCCCGCAAAACCTCAACGCAACTGCGAAAAGATGCGGGACTGGAATAATGTCCGTTTGTAGCGTTTTTCTGTTATTTTTACTCCACCAAACCGGAACATTCCATGAGCACCGAAATTATCATAACGATTTGCGTATTGCTGCTCATCGCCTATGTTTTCGATTTGAGTGCTTCTAAAACAAAAATTCCTTCCGTTATTTTATTGCTTGGTCTCGGCTGGCTGGTTCGCCGGGGAACGGAACTTTTTCATCTTCGGATGCCCGACCTTAATTCACTTTTACCCATTCTGGGAACCATCGGATTAATTATGATTGTTCTGGAAGGTTCAATGGAATTAAAAATAGACCGAAGTAAAAAGAAAATTGTCATTAATACTTTCCTTCTTTCGCTTATCCCGCTCCTATTGCTATCGTTTTTGATGTCGTACGGATTTTACCTGGCTTATCATGTAGATTTCAATAATGCGCTTTTAAATATTATTCCGCTCACCATCATCAGCAGTGCTATTGCAATACCCTCGGTAAAAAAATCGCGCCCATATATCCGCGAGTTCATTACTTATGAAAGTAGTCTTTCTGACATTCTCGGAATTTTGTTTTTCAATTTTATGTTGGCCAATGAAGTGATCGACGGAAGTTCGTTTTTACATTTTGGACTTGATCTGATCATCATCTTTTTAATTTCATTGGTTGGCACCATTGGATTGGCTATGATGTTAAACCGGATTGATCATCACATCAAGTATACGCCCATCATTTTATTGATCATTTTAACCTACGCCATCACCAAGGTGTATCATTTACCAGGACTAATTTTTATTCTCGTATTCGGAATTTTCCTGAGCAACCTTAATCTTTTGCAACGATTCAAAATCATACAGCGATTTCGTTTTAATGAAATTGAAGATGAAGTGTATGCCTTTCATGAAATCACAACAGAAGCCGCATTTCTGATTCGCTCCTTGTTCTTCCTTCTGTTTGGATATCTCATCGAAACGCAGTCGCTGCTCAACATTGAAACATTAGGCTGGTCGCTGGCGATTGTTGGCGTTATTTTTATCGTTCGCTTATTCCTCCTGTTTGCATTCCGACAACCCCTTATGCCCACCCTGTTTATTGCGCCAAGGGGATTGATTACGATTTTACTTTTTTATTCCATCCCCGATGCCCGCAAAATTACAGGCGTAAACGATTCGCTGATTATTCAGGTTATTGTGCTTTCTGCGTTGTTAATGATTATCGGATTTATGTTTACCTCGGGAGAAAAAGAACTGAAAAACCCGGTCGCAGAAATTCAAGAGGAGAGTCCTGAAAGCAGCAGCAATGAAGAAATGTGACTTAAATCACATTAGCAGATTTTGATTCTTATTAAGTTTAAAGAAAAAAACATGCGTTATTTTCTGGCTGGAATCATTCTTTTAAATTCCATATTTTCCTTTTCACAAAATGCTCTTTTTATACCGGATACGATTTCGGGAACTTCATTTTCGCTTCAACTTCAACAAGGAAGCACTAATTTTTATAGCGGAATCACCACCTCCACCATGGGAGTAAACGGCAATCTACTTGGCCCAACTTTATTTATGAATCAACATGATTTCGTAAGTATCCAGGTAGAAAATCAAATAGGCGACACCACAACGATTCACTGGCATGGAATGCATGTTTCGCCAAGTAACGACGGGGGACCACACACCGTGATATTACCTGGTCAAACCTGGAATCCTCAATTCACTGTTTTAGATAAAGCATCTACCTATTGGTATCATCCGCATCTTCATATGCGAACCAATGAACATGTTCAAAAAGGAATAGCGGGATTAATCATTGTAAGAGACCAGGAAGAAGCAGCTTTGTTGTTACCTCGTAAATATGGAATTGACGATTTCCCAATGGTAATTCAAACCAAAGCATTTGATGTTAATGGAGAAATCGTTACAACGCAAACCGCACTGGACACTTCTTTAATGATTAATGGAACGGTTGATCCGTATCTGGATGTTCCTGCTCAGGTGGTAAGATTCAGGGTTTTAAATGGCTCCTCCGAGCGAGTATATTATTTAGGCTTGAGTAACAATCAAAGCTTTTACCAAATCGGATCAGACGGAGGATTATTATCCTCCCCCGTTGCATTAAGCCGATTACAATTAGCACCAGGAGAACGCGCAGAAATATTAATTGATTTCAGTGCATTAAATGGTCAAAATATTTCTCTGATCAGTTATGGTGCCGAACTCCCGAATGCTATTTATGGTGCTGCTCAACCAGGCATGGGCGGTGGACAAGTAATTCCCAATTACACGTCTAATCCTCTAAACGGTTCAAACTTCAGCTTAATCGAATATCACGTTGGATCACCAACGTCAAATCCAATTTCTACCATTCCAACCAGTCTGGTTACCCATAGCCCCTGGCAGGAAGCAAATGCTCAAGCCACAAGATCATTAACATTTACACCGGTGACCATGGGCCCTGGTGCAATTAATGGTCCCTTTTTAATCAATAACATGGCTTTCGATATGATGATGATCAATTATTATATTCCTTTTGAAAATATCGAAGTCTGGTCCTTAACCAATCAATCTCCCATTGCGCACCCATTCCATATTCATGATGTGCAGTTTTATATTCTGGATATAAACGGCGTACCCCCTTCGCCATCATTACAAGGAAGGAAAGATGTAGTATTAGTTCCGGCAGGAAATACAACGGTTCGTTTTATTACCCGTTTCGAAGACCATTTTAATGATACCCTTCCCTATATGTATCATTGTCACATGTTAACTCATGAAGACATGGGAATGATGGGACAGTTTATTGTAAATGGCCCAACCGCTATCCAGGAAAATGAAAAACCTGCAGCAACAATAATTTATCAATCCAGTCTCTCTTCCATCCTTATAGAAACGCCCTCAATTTTAAATAATGAAATTTTAGAAATTTTTGATGTGAGCGGTAAAAAAATCAGTCAACACTTTTATTCAGGAAACAGATTGCAAGTTGATGTTTCATCATTTTCCGATGGGATTTATTTTATCCACTTTAAATCGGATGTGTACAAAAATGAAAAGTTTATTAAATGGTAATTATAAACTGGCTATTCTAATTTTTGAGCGGACAAATTCTCCGCTTCCGGTTGCGACTAATTTATTTTCTTCATTTCTGATTTCACTCTCCGCATAAAACACATTGTTTTCTTCGCGCAGAAAAGTCCCTCTTGCAAAAAGTTTTCCGCCACTTACCGGTCGTAATAATTTTACCTCGAACCGCGTGGTTAGAATAAAAAATTCTTCTTCACGTGAAGAACAGGCAAAATAAGCTGAGTCGTCGAGCAACTTAAAATACATAGCGCCGTGCATGGCCATTCCTGCATGAAAGTGGGAAGGCTGTACTTCAAATTCGATGGTGCAGCTGTTTTCGCTTACAGTAATTTTTTGGAGAAGGGATTGATTAATGGGGCCACCATAATAAATCTGTTCCAGCTTCCGGTAGTGATGTTCATGCATAAAAAAAACGGTCACCTTGTGGATGACCGTTCAATAATAACAGATTTTATTTTATTCTGCGCATGTTTTATGCAATGTGGTAGAAATAATAATGGTAACATCCGGCCAAACCTTCGTAATACCATCTGTTCCGGTATGGTTCTTTTTACACGCTTCGGTAATCGCTTTAACCGATTCTTGTCCATTCCAATCCTCCAGATTAATATCGGCTTTCAGCGTAACTTTTTCACCTTCCCAGGTAGCAGGAACTTCAACATCTTTTTCAATTTCGTTCATCTTGATGCTGATGGTAAACATTGATCCATCTGCATTGATGCTTTTTACACTTCCTGTGATTTCGGAAGTCGATTTCATTTTGCCGAATACAAACTTTACAATTTTTTCATTTCTGCCTTTATCGTTTGTCTCTGTACTTGCGGTATAAATTTTAAATGCGGCATTTTTAAACACATTTTGCATAGTGTCCGCATCACCGGTACCGGTGACCTCGGTAGAATCGAAGCGACCTTTTACGCCCGCTTTTTCGGTGAATTTATAGGCAATCCATTCAACACGGGTAGAATCGTGCTGATAAGAATAAGTACAAACCGGCGCTTTGGGTTCTTCTACTTTTGCTGTAGAGTCGGCCGATTTTTCTTCTTTTTTTTCTTCTCCTCCGCCGCAGGAAACCATCGCCAGGGAAGAGATTGTAAGTAATGAGAACAGAATTTTTTTCATAATGATTTTTTATTCAAAGGTGATTAGGACCTGATTTTTTTCTACGGCAGTACCTTTCGTAACAACAATGGATTTTACGACTGCATCACCGGGTGATTTGAGTACGTTCTCCATTTTCATTGCTTCTAAAACAAGTAAAGCCTGATCTTTGTTCACGCTATCGCCGGGTTTAACCATTACATCCAATACCATTCCAGGCATTGGAGCTTTCATTTCTTTTACGGCTTTGGCGGTAACGTTCATTCCGAGAGAGGACAATAACTCATCGTATTTGTCGCGCAACTCAAGATTGTATTTATTCCCGTTCACCAATACCTGCATCGTTTTGGTTTGCGGATCGTGCTTTATCACATCCACCGTGTAAGAATGGCCATCCTTTAACAGATGAAACGTTCCTTCCTTTACGGGTTTCAGATCTATAAACGAAGTATTGCCATTGATTTCAACACTTTCGTCCCCGGGGTTTGTAACAACAAACTCCTGCTTTCCATTTACTTTAACTTTTATCACAACCGTTGGTAATTCAAAAACAACGCTAAACTACGAATTTGGCCACATATACAAAGGACTTCGTCAGAATCCCTCTTTTTCAGCATATTTGATGAGCGAAAATCCACGATATGAAACATGTAATTACGGCCGGCCTGAGCGCCCTGTTATTAATGAGTGCCTGTAAAACAGGATCCAAAGAAACAAGTAAGCAAACCGGAGGCAAAGATCCGGTATCGAACATTGCCCCTACGGCCAATAACCAGAAGAAAGACGGCGACCCCGAACCGCACCGTCCGCGTTACAATCCTTCGGCCACCCGCGAAAACGATATTATTCATACCAAACTCGAGGTAAAATTTGATTTCAGCAAAGCCCATTTGCTCGGAAAAGCCACCATCGATGCGCGTCCCTATTTCTATCCCACCTCCATTCTGGAACTCGATGCGAAAAATTTCGACATCCATAAAGTCCAGATCCTCAACGGCGGAAACGCTAAGGATCTCACCTATGAATACGATGGTCTGAAATTGAAAATTAAACTCGACCGCGAGTATAAAAACACCGAGATCTATCAGGTAATGATCGATTATACCGCTAAACCGAACGAAAGAGAAACCGGAGGAAGCGCTGCCATATCGAGTGATAAAGGATTGTATTTTATTAATCCCGATGGTAAGGACGGCAACAAGCATGTTGAAATCTGGACGCAAGGAGAAACGGAAGCAAACTCGTGTTGGTTTCCGACTTTCGATAAGCCCAATGAAAAAATGACACATGAAATTTACATCACCATTCGTGATGATTTTAAAACGCTTTCGAATGGATTATTGGTTGAATCGAAAAAAAATTCCGACGGCACACGCACCGATCATTGGAAGATGTCGAAACCCCATGCTCCCTATCTCGTTATGATGGCCATTGGTGATTTTGCTGTAGTAAAAGACAAATGGAAAAAACAAAACGGCCAGGAAATGGAAGTTTCCTATTACGTGGAAAAAGAATACGAACAATACGCCCGCGATATTTTTGGAAAAACTCCGAAAATGATTGAGTATTTCTCCAAGCGTTTAGGTGTGGAATATCCATGGGAAAAATATGCGCAAATTGTAGTCCGCGATTATGTATCAGGTGCAATGGAAAATACAACGGCAACTATACATGGCGACTTTTTATATCAAACCAAACGTGAGCTTTTAGACGGACACAATGAATCCATCATTGCGCACGAATTATTTCACCACTGGTTCGGCGATTTAGTTACCTGCGAATCCTGGGCGAATCTTCCCCTGAACGAATCATTTGCAAATTACAGTCAGTTCTTATGGGACGAGTACGAACATGGCGCTGATGAAGCAGATCACTATGCCTTTGTAGAAATGAACGGATATATTTTATCTACCAAACAAGGTGGTTATGCCGATATGATTCGTTTTAATTATTCCGACAAAGAAGAAATGTTTGATGGTCACTCCTACAATAAAGGCGGACGTATTTTACACATGCTGCGTAACGTTGTTGGAGATGATGCATTCTTTGAATCGATCCGCGTTTACCTTACGGATAATCAATTTCAACCTGCCGAGATGCATCAATTGCGTTTGGCTTTTGAAAAAGTTACCGGCGAAGACATGAACTGGTTTTTCAATCAGTGGTTTTATGCAAAAGGACATCCTCTTTTAAAATTCACGCAGAAGTATGAGGAGTCGAAAGGCAGAGTTGCGGTAATGATAGAGCAAAAACAAAACTTTCAGGAAGTTCCTTTGTATTTACTTCCCATTGATATCGATGTTTATACTTCAACCGGAAAATTCACTCATAGTGTAAAAGCAGAGAACAGAATTGATACTTTTTATATCAACGTAAACGAAAAACCATTGCTGGTAAATGTCGACTCCCGCAAAATTCTCCTCTGCGAAAAAGAAGACGTTAAACCGCTTGAACAATGGATTTACCAATATTATAATGGTCCGAAATACCTCGACCGCAGAGAGGCCATTGAAGAATGCGGAAAAAGCAGCGATGAAAAAGCGCACAAAGTTTTAGTGGATGCCTTAAACGATAAATCGCCTTTCCTTCGCGAATTGGCTATGAAAAATTTAAAGCGCGCCATGAAAACGCAAAAGGATGCTATTCATGATAAGCTTGCCGGTATATCTAAAAACGATCCGAAACCAAGCGTTCGTGCTACTGCGATTCGTCAACTTTCTAAAAACTTTAGCGACGATAAAAGCTTAACTGATATTTACGAAATGGCGGTTAAGGATTCTTCCTATAATGTTTTATCTGCGGGATTGGAAGCTATTTCTCATGTGGATGAAAAACGTGCCATGGAATTATCGAAACAATTTGAAAAGGAAAAGAATAATGATGTCCGCATGACCGTTGCAGAAATTTATGCAGAACATGGTGGTGTGGCAGAACATGAATTCTTCCTTGAGAACCTTCGCAACATGAGCGGTTTTTCGAAATACGAATTCCTGACCATTTACAGCAATTACTTAAAACGTCAGCCTGATGCAGAAATCGAAAAAGGATTAAAAATCTTTGAAGAAACTGCAAGAAATGGAAGTCCATGGTGGCTCAAGTTTTCCGGTTACCAACAATTATCTTCTTTCCAGGGCTATTACAGCAAAGTTGAATTAGAAATGACAACGAATGCAGAAAGCCTGAGAAAAGAAGGAAAAAACATGGAGGCAGATCAGGCACAAAGTGAGGCTGTAAAAGCGAAAAACAAGAGTGAAGAAATTGCCAAAATGATTAATGATTTAAAGGCCAAGGAAACCGATAAAAACATTCTTCAATTCATTAAATAAAAAAGAAAGCCCCGAAGTACCGGGGCTTTTTTATTCTACCTGTGTAATCGGAAGATTTGTCCACGCCGATAAATCGCGCTGCAGATTTTCATTTCCTTCCAATAATACTAAGCGATTACTGTTTAGTTGTAGTGCAAGGACTTTTGTTTTTGCTTTGTGCTCATAATACAACAGCGCCACGATTTCCTCTTTAAAAATGATTTCCGTATTCTGTTTGTAGCGGGTAATTTTCAACTCGCCATTATTCATTTCAATTTCGATAATCAGCGAAAATTTTTTACGCACCCAGTAGGCTAGTCCACCTAATACCACCAGCAATAAAGCGGAAAACAAGGCATTGCTTAAAGCAGATTGTTGATTGGAGAAGGCCACTATCGTGAACCAAATAGCAAAAGCAGAACACAACACAAATAATAATAAGGTCATTCGGTTGCGTTTTTTTTGCAGTTCTATATTATGGGGAAACGAATGCCTCATTCGTCGAACATGGATTTATCCTGTGCATTTTCATATCCTTCATCCACCAATAAAATAGGCAGGTCGGCTGCTGCAACCGCCATTTGGTCGCATCGTTCGTTATCCTTATGTCCGTTATGTCCTTTAATCCATTTGAACTTCACTTTGTGACGTTGATAGGCAGGGATAAATCGTCGCCACAGATCTGCATTTTTAGTTTTTTCAAATCCTTTTTTCTGCCAGTTCCATAACCATCCCTGTTCAACCGAATCCACCACATACTTCGAATCGGAAAACACCGTGACTTCATCTTGCGTTCCTTTCAGCATTTCCAGTGCAACAATTACAGCCATTAATTCCATCCGGTTATTCGTGGTTAAACGATAACCTTTTGCAACTTCTTTATGGTGACCACGCTCGGAGCGCAATACAATTCCGTATCCTCCTCTTCCGGGATTTCCTTTCGCGGCACCATCGGTATATATGTGAACTTTCATGCGTGAAGTAATCCTTGAATATTTGAACTGAATAATTTAACCGCCAGTGCGAGACAAATAATTCCGAACACCTTGCGAAGTACAATTAATCCTCCGGGTCCCAATAAACGCTCAATGCGATCGGTCATCCGCAACACCACATATACAAACAAACTATTGAGTACAATCGCTACAATAATATTTACCGCTTCAAATTCTGAACGTAAAGATAAAATGGTGGTCATGGTTCCTGCACCGGCAATTAATGGAAAAGCAAGCGGAACAATGGATGCTACTTTTGGTGTTTCTTCTTCGCGGAACAAGCGTACACCTAAAATCATTTCGAGTGCCATAAAAAACAAAACAAAGGCTCCGGCAACTGCAAAAGAATTGACATTGATACCAATGATATGAAGAATGGATTCACCCAAAAACAAAAAGGCAACCATGATAATTAAAGAAACGAAGGTTGCTTTTGCAGGATGAATTTCTCCGGCCTTGCGCTTTATTTCAATGATAATGGGGACCGAACCAATAATATCAATCACCGCGAACAAAACCATAGAGGCTGTTGCAATTTCGGAGAGATTAAAATTCAGGTTTAACATTGCGCTACAAATTTTTCTACCACTAAAGGAAAATGCAGATGTTCCAAATCATGAATTTTTATCGCCAGACTTTCTGCCGTATCCTGGTCATTAATGGAACACTTCGCCTGAAAAAGAATATCTCCTTCATCGTAATGTTCTGTCACCCGGTGAATACTTATTCCACTTTCTTTTTCTCCGGCAGCAATAACTGCTTCGTGTACACGCATTCCATACATGCCTTTGCCACCGAATTTTGGTAATAAAGCAGGATGAACATTCAGCATGCGTTTTCCAAAATCGCGGATAAGTGCCTGAGGTATCATTCTCAAAAACCCGGCAAGCACTATGAGATCGATTTGTTGACTTTTTAACTCCGCAGCAATCATTTCTCCCTGATCGCGGAATGCAGCATTATCATAAATCAATACATTGACCTGATGTTGCTTTGCTTTTTGAACGGCACCACAATCAGGTACATTACTCACGAGCAATTCCACTCTCGCCACATCACTCTGTGAAAAATGCTGGATGAGACGTTCCGCATTGGAACCAGTACCTGAAGCAAAAATGGCAATCTTTTTCATTATGATAATTCAAGGCAAATTTAGAAATTAAGCCACCAATAGCCAAGCGCCATGACAAAGTATCCGTTTATTCCTTATGCCCAGCTGCATTTTAATCCCGAAGAACAAGCCGAAAGGGTAGATTCTTATTTGGAACTCATGCAAAAAAGAAGAAGTGTACGCCATTTTTCGGATAAGGAAGTCCCACGAAGCATCATTGAAAAAATAATTCAAACTGCCGGTACCGCACCCAGTGGAGCGAATAAGCAACCGTGGACATTTTGCATAATCGAAAACGCAGAATTAAAGAAGCAGATTCGCGAAATGGCAGAGGAAGAAGAAAAGGCCAGTTATTCGGGAAGAATGAGTGAGGAATGGTTGAGGGACCTGGAACCGCTGGGAACGGATTGGGAAAAACCATTTATTACCACAGCACCTTATATCATTGTTGTTTTTAAAAAAGTATATGATTTGGTTGATTCGGAAAAAAGGAACAATTATTACGTGAATGAATCGGTCGGTTTGGCTTGTGGCTTTTTATTGAGCGCCATTCATAATGCGGGACTCGTCTCTCTGACACATACCCCAAGTCCGATGAATTTCTTAAGCAAAGCGTTAAATCGCCCCGAAAACGAACGTCCCTTTCTTCTTATTCCCATAGGTTATCCCGCTGAAGAGGCAATGGTTCCGGACATCAAGCGCAAGAATTTAAATGAGATTGCAGTTTTTTACTCCTGATGTATGGAATTTCTCTTTTTACTGCATCTTATTTAAAAAAACATGAAACGATTGCTCCTTTTGTTAAGTGGACTTGCAGGATTTGCCATGCTTTGGCCCGATGAAGATCCCGCACTGAATCATTTAGAAAACATTCTCAGCAAATGGAGAAGCGCTTATCCGGATGAGCGAATTTATGTGCAATGCGATAAATCCATGTACAATCCGGGCGACGCTGTTTGGTTTACAGCATTTGTTCGCAATGGCGAAAATTTATCGCAGCAAAGCAGCAGTCAGACTTTAACCCTTAAATTAATCAACGCATCTGGCAATTCCATCGCAGAAAAAATTTTTCACCTTAAAAACGGAATCGTAAGCGGGAATTTCGATCTGCCCAAAAATTTCCCCGGCGGGAATTATTATTTAGAATGCAGCACACCGATCAGCGAAATCCTTTGGGATAAACCTGCCTACAAAAAAGCGTTTAACGTATATACACAAGAGAGTCCCGAATTACTAATCACCGCCCGCTTCAAAGAAAAAATGTATTCACCGGGTGATGAGGTACAGCTGGAAATTGAAATCCGCACTCCGGAAAATGAAATTGCTTCGGGAGCAACCATTGACTATTCGATTCTTCAGGGTGAAGAAGAATTACTTTCGTCCCGTTTAAATGCAAATGATTCAGGAAAAGCTGTTGTGCAATTCCATATCCCGGATACCATTTCAAAAAACAATCTCCACAGTTATATAAGGGTTACCCATCAGAATAAAAAAGAAGGATTAGGAAGAGCAATCCCCTTAAACATTAATCTTCCTCACATTGAATTTTATCCTGAAAGCGGATATCTCATTCCCAATTCGCCAACTGTAGTGGCTTTTTATGCGCAAAATGAAAATGGAATTCCGCTTAACGTTTCCGGCACCATAAAAGATGAAAACAATCAGCTTATCACTTATCTGCAAACCTTCCATCATGGAATGGGAAAATTTCATTTTACACCAATAGCCGGCAAACGATATTACGCTTTTATAAGAAACGGAAATCGTCTCGAAAAATTTCCATTACCGGAAATCAGAGACAGAGGTGTGGTGCTAAATCTGAAAGAAAACAACAAGGATTTTCTAAAATTCGTCCTTCATTCGAAGGAAGAAGATGCGTTGCTTCTAACTGCACAATCGAGAGGTAAAATAGTTTATTCAACCCGATTATCTGCACAAGCCCAACAGGAAGTACGTATTCCTGTTGGCGATTTACCCATGGGAATTGTCCAAATTACCGTTTTTAATTCTCAAAAAACGCCACTGGCAGAACGACTGTGTTTTATTCATCCTGAAAAACAAATGCGCATCAGCTTCGAGCAAATCAATGAGGAATATGGTCCACGCGAAAAAATTAATTTTAAAATTAAAGCAGAGGACTCCAAAGGAAATCCCGTTTCGGGCGATGTAGCGCTTTCGGTGAGTGATGAAAAAGCCTGGGTGTACAATGACGACCGCAGTGGAAATATTCTCACCGAACTTTTGGTGGAATGTGAATTGAACGGAGAAATTGAAGAACCTGAATTTTATCTCGACACAAAAAATCCGGAATCTGAACTGGCAATGGATCTTTTAATGCTTACAAGAGGTTACCGGCGGTTCGACTGGAAAACTGCATTAAAATCGAAAATCCCCGACAAGAGCATTATCGAAGCTGAAAAAACGATTGCGGGCACTGTCTATAATTTTGAAACAAACTTGCCAGAACCTCGCGCCAAAATAAAAATATTGGAAACGGGACAAAAATTCCGCTGTGATGAAAATGGAAAATTCTCGATCGAAAATCTCGATTTAAGCAGCAGAAAAACCTTGTATGTTCAACAAAAAGGAAGAACCGTTTCTTACGTCGTTCATCGTCCGGATACCAACTTATCCATTTACTACTCCGAAAACAAATCGAGTTTTAATAGTTATGTATCGAGCGATAATACCAAAAGCTTAAAGGGTGTGGTTATGGATGGAGAAACCGGAGAACTGCTTCCTTTTGTAAATATTGTTATCCGTAAAGATGGAAAAACAATAACCGGATGCTCGAGCGATTTGGATGGGAAATTTGCAATGAACACCATTCCCGATGGATTTTATGATGTGTTGGTTGCTTACGTTGGTTATGAAAAATATGAAATTAAAAACATACAAATAAGTCAGGGAAAATGCATCAATTTGAACATTACTTTAAATGGACAGATCTATCTGGAAGAAGTAGTAATTGTAAACGAAAGCAAAAAATCTAAAAAGCCCAAACGAGAAAATAAAAAAGAAATTGCTTATAATTCAAACGTCACTCTGGATGAAGTAACGATAGTTAATTATTCCGTTCCATTAATAAACGCAGATCAAACCAATGCTATAGAAATTAACAGGAAGGATATTATTCATTCAGCAGCCGCACGAAAAAATTTTGCAAGCAATGTGGTCCTCTCCTACCTCAGCGATAATATCGATCCCAATCAAAACGGAGTATTAACCATTCGTGGTGCGCGCGAAGATGCCACTGTATTTTATATCGATGGCGTAAAAATCAGGGGCGAAGCAAATGTTCCCGCTTCATCCATTGAATCTATCGTTGTTTATACCGGCGGAATTCCCGCTAATTATGGTGATGTAACCGGTGGGGTAATTGACATCCGAACGCATTCTTATCGCTCAATGTCTAATTCCTATTATTCCAACGATAATACGCACCGCACCATTCTGCAACCGGGAGAAATCATTTACGCCACTGAGCGAAAATTTCCGGAAATCAACCACCATCATTCGGAGCAATTTGAAACAATGGTGGATGACCGTACAACGTTGTATTGGAATGGAAGAATTCAATTAAACGAAAAAGGAGAAGCGGAAGTGTCGTTTTATGCCGGTGACCTTAGTGGTCCGTTCCGAATTACCGCCGAAGGAATTTCGTCCGGCAATGAAGTGGGAAGAACGGAAAAAGTGATCATGGTTCAACCGGATATTAAGCTCGCAACCCCTATTCCTTCTACACTCACCTCCGGTGATGAATTAGTGCTTGAATCCACCATTCATAATAACAGTAAAAAAGAAATAAAAGGCCGGTTATTTTTGACCCTTCCCCTAACATGGAAAATGCTTATGGCCGATAGCAGTGAATACAGCATTGCGCCCGGCGAGAAAAAAACGATAAGCAATAAAGTCAGAGTAAATGGAAATAATCAGGACTTTTCATTAGCATTTCATTTTAAAGGGAATAAAAACTATTGCTCAGAGCGACAAAAAATAACGATTGTACCTCACGGTTTCCCCAAAACAATCATGCTGAGTTCTGAAACAGAACAGGAAATCGAATTTAATCTGGATGCAAATGAACTTCGGTCTATGGATTTAGCCTTGACCTTTTATCCGGATCCTGCTGCCAATTTTGCCGAAGGTGTAAAATCAATGATTCGCGAACCGCATGGATGTTTTGAGCAAGTTTCCTCCTCTACTTATCCCAATATTCTTGCAGTAAACTACCTGCAACAACAAAACGATTTAAAGCGGGATGAATATAATATTGCGATGAATTATATTAAAAGCGGATATCAGCAGCTGGTAAAATACCAAACATCAGAAAAGGGATTTTCATTATACGGTCAATTACCAACGAGTCCCTACCTCACCGCTTATGGAATAATGGAATTCACTGCCATGAAAAAAGTTTATGGCGGCGTAAATGAAGTAATGCTCCAACAAGCCAAAGATTGGTTGTTGTTGCAAAAAGATAATAAAGGTGGATTTCATTCTTCTTCCGAAGATCATTTTTATCACGTTCAAAGCGCTTACATCATCCGTGCGCTTGTTCTATCCGGAGAGTTTTCGCTGGTGCCTGAAATTATCGCTCAATATAAATATGCGTTAAAGAAAAAAGATGCTTATTTGTCGGCCTTAATGATTGATGTCCTGTTTAAAGCAGGAAGAAAAGAAGAAGCCGACGAGCTCATTCAATCACTTTCTTCGCAACAAAAAGAAAATGGATCATTCAGCTGCGAAAAAACGATTACTTATTCCTACGGAAATCAAAAAGAAATTGAGTCGACCGCTTTAATGCTTATCGCTTTAATAAATGATGTAAAATCGAATTCCACATCCATTCACCGCTGCTTTCAGTTTCTGATGAAATCGAAAAATTCATTTGGAGGATGGGGCAGTACGCAGTCGACGGTTCTCGCTTTGGAGGCCATCAATTTATATTACGAAAAATTTCCTTTAAAAAATGATCCGGAAGAAGTAACGGTTAGCATTAATGGAAAAGAAACATTTAAAAAAGTGTTGAATCCAGGTAATAAAGAATCGTATGCTTTTCATTTACCGGTCGCTGCTTTAAAAGTAGGGAAGAATCATATTAAGGTCAGCAGTAAACAACAGTTTGTTCCGTGGACATTAAACGCATCTTATTTTGTTTCATCCCCCGAAAATCATCAAAACGCTTTGTCCTTATCCTTACAATGGAATAAAAAAGAATTTCAAAGCGGAGAAATGGTGCGGGCCTTAATGAAAATCAATAACTCAAAAAATGAACAGATTCATAATCCCCTCGTTGAACTTTCTATTCCCGCATGTTTCCGTTATGATCCGCAACAATTACGAGAATTAGAAAAACAAAAGATCATTGAACGTTATGAGGCAAGGGGAAATCAACTCGTCTTTTATTTTAAAGCGATTTCTCCAAATGGAACCCTGGAGTTTCCCATTACGCTCACCGCTACCCAAAAAGGTCTTTTCAGAAGTCCTGCTTCACGTGTATTTCCTTATTATTCTACCGATGTATTCTGGACACAAGCCGGCGAATTCGAAATAAAATAGGCACGCCTTTTGATTTAGGTTGAAGATCTGCGATGGAATTTTATTCCATTTGGTTTGTCGTTTATTAAACGGTGTAGGTCGAAGCCTTCGGTTCGCTTTTGCATTTTGCGTTTCTGATTTCATTGTTAAATAGTATGCCATGCATAACAATATTGTTTGGCAAAATGTGGTGCATTACAAAATTTTATTCTGCACGCATACCTTTTTTCAAAAGATAAAAAAGGTTTTCTAAAATTAGGAAACGGTTGCTAAACCCGAGTTTTCGGTCGTCGTTAAACAGAACAAGTCATCGTTCTTTTAAACCGAACCTAAAAAAGAAAGGAAGGTCGTCATGAAATCATCTCTCCTCCATTTCATTGCGCGATTTTTTGGATTAGTTGCTTTTTTACTTGTAACAAAAGCGGCTTATTCTTCACACGCACAGAGTGCCGACATCACATATACCTGTGTTGGCGGAAACACGTACAACGTACGTTTATCCTTCTACCGCGACTGCGCCGGGGTTGCTGCTCCAAATACAGTGACCATCAATATTGCGTCGGCCAGTTGTAATGAAAATTTTAATATCACCATGAACCGTATTGCAAACACCGGAAATGATGTTACACCCATTTGTCCGGGTATTACCACAAATTGCGATGGCGGATCGTATCCCGGTGTTCAGGAATGGATCTATGAAGGACCCGTAACCTTACCTGCACAATGCACCGATTGGGTTTTAAGCTTCACATTGTGCTGTAGAAACAATGCCATCTCTACCATTAATAATCCGGGTGGAGAAAATATTTATGTTGAAGCGCATTTGGATAATGCACAGTTTCCCTGCAACAATTCGGCACAATTTTCCAATAAGCCGGTTCCTTTTATTTGTGTGAATCAAACCTATTGCTTCAATCACGGAGCAGTGGATCCCGACGGAGATTCATTGGTGTATGAATTGGTTCCTCCTGCAACAGGACCCGGAACTAACGTGACTTATTTTGCGGGCTATTCTGCCAATCAACCTTTATTAAGTATTCCCGGAGTTACCATTAATCAGCAAACCGGAGATATATGCATGACACCAAGCATGCTTGAAGTAACCGTAATGGCGGTAAAAGTTTCTGAATTCAGAAATGGTGAATTTGTGGGAAGTGTGGTGCGCGATATTCAGGTACGTGTTATTGCATGTTCAAATTCAAATCCATCAGTAAGCGGAATAAATGGAAGTAATAATTACAGCACCAGCATTTGTGCAGGAAACACACTTACATTTAATGTACAAGCATCAGATCCGGATGCAGGTCAACTGTTAACACTTACCTGGAACAATGCCATACCGGGTGCAACATTTACCAGCGCAACAGGAACAAATCCGGTAGGAACATTTACATGGACTCCCACCGCAAATCAGATTTCAACCAATCCATATTGCTTCACCGTAAGTGTAAGCGATGATAATTGTCCCTTGAACGGATCTCAAACCTATTCGTTCTGCATTACCGTAAATGGATTTACACTTACCACCAATAGTACAAATGCCAATTGCGGCGCATCGAATGGTACAGTGAGTGCAAGTGTGAGTGGTACGGTTGGACAAGTAAATTATGTTTGGTCGAGTGGACAAAATACGCCAAATGTAAATGGACTATCTGCCGGAAACTATACTGTTACAGTAAGCGATGGAAGTGGTTGCGCTATTTCTTCTACTGCAGTAGTTGGCCAGGGCGCTGTGCCGGGAAATATTCAAATGCAATCGACCAATGTGAGTTGCTTTGGAGGCAATGATGGAACAGCAACAGTAAATGTAAATGGCGGTCAGCAACCTTACACCTATTTATGGTCGAACGGAGCAACGAGCACCAGCATTAATAATTTGTCGGCTGGAAATTATTCCGTAACCGTAACCACGGCCAATGGATGTACAACTACCGGAACAATAAGCATTACTCAACCCAATGCACCACTCAACATCACCTTAAGTGCAACAGCAGTTTCATGCAATGGCGGAAATAACGGAACAGCAACCGTTGTTGCAACAGGTGGAACTTCTCCTTATAACTATCAATGGAGTAATCAATCGGCCAACGCAAGCATCAATTCATTAACTGCAGGAAATTATTCGGTAACTGTAATGGATGCAGGAGGATGTACACAAACAGCCAACATCAATGTAGATCAACCACAAGCCATCAGTTTAATTCAAAGTAATACAACACCTGTTTCCTGCTTCGGCGGAAATAACGGAAGTGCCTCGGTAAGTATCAGTGGTGGAACAAGTCCATATTCGTATCAATGGAACAACGGGGTAAATTCACTCGGTGCAAATGCCAATAATCTTACAGCCGGAAATTATACGGTAACTGTTACGGATGGAAATAATTGTCAGCAGTCCTTCAACCTCGCCGTAACACAACCACAACCCCTCACCGCAACAATTGGAAATTCCTCCAATGTAAGTTGCAACGGTTCCAACGATGGTAGCGCAACATCAATGGCAAATGGCGGAACTGCTCCGTATGTTTATCAATGGAACACCGTACCTGCACAAAACACACCAGGCGCTGCAGGATTAGCAATGGGATCTTATACTGTAATGGTAACCGATGCACATAACTGTACAGCAAGTGCCAGCGTAAACATTTCACAACCAACACCTCTTACACTAACTTCTGCGGGATCAGCAACAATTTGTCCTGGTATAGTTACCACCATCAGCGCCAATGCAAATGGTGGAAGCGGAAATTATTTGTATCACTGGAACAATGGTAACAACACCGCATCTTCGCAACAGGTTTCTCCAACGGCAACAACAACCTACTCCGTGTATGCAACAGATGCTAACGGTTGTATTTCTCCAACGGAAAATATTACCATTACGGTGAACGATATTAATATGATCAGTTTTGGAATTACGTTAACACCTTCCATTTGCGAAGGACAAGCCGCTGTTGTTCTTGCAGAAATTGCAGGTGGAATCGGAAACTATTCCATTACCTGGAATAACGGATTACCGGCAAGTGTTGGTCCGCACACGATTTATCCAACCAACTCCGGATACTACACTGCCACCATTACTGATATTTGTAATAACCAACGTACCGAATCGGCATGGATTGATGTACATCCATTACCACAGGTGCAGTTAACGCCACAAAATGCAGATGAATGTGGAGAAGCAAGTTTAACCTTGTTCAATGATTTCTCCAATGATCCTGGATCGGATTACAATTGGAATTTCGGAGATGGGGCGACTTCTTCACAGGAAGTTCCAACACATATCTATCATCAAAGCGGAACGTATGTAGTAACGCTTACCGTAACCAATACGTTCTCTTGTGTAAATTCCGACAGCACCGCTGTAGTCATTAATGTTCGTCCACGTTCTACAGCAGAATTTTCGATGAACGATAATGATATTTCCATCTTCGATCCGGAAGCGCAATTCATCAATAACAGTGTACAGGCAAGTACTGCACATTGGGATTTTGGAGATGGAAGCAGTTCCAGTCTTTATTCTCCTAACCACACGTATGCCACCACAGGAACATACACCGTAACATTAATTGCGAATAACAATTTCAACTGTCCCGATACCATTTCTCACATTCTCATTGTGAGTCCCGAATTCACCTACTACGTCCCCAACGCATTTACACCCGATGGCGACGGAAGAAACGATGTGTTTTTCGGAAAAGGGGAGAACATCGATGAATTTGAAATGCTCATTTTCAATCGCTGGGGAGAGTTAGTGTTCAGCACGCAAAGCAAGGACGCAGCATGGGATGGAACATACAGAGGAAGCGAAGAGCCCAAACAAGATGTGTACGTGTACAAAATAAAAATTAAAGACAGCGTAAAAGGTGATTATCACTTTTATGAGGGACACGTTGCCATTGTGAAGTAAGCAAGAGGACCAACCATAAGAAGAGGAGTGGCCGGTAACAGAGCAATCTTTATCGGTCACTTTTTATTTAGAATTACTATTTTTAGCTAATTCCATTTTTATGCGCCAACTCACCTACCTCTTTCTGTTTCTTTCTGTGTCGACCATTGCACAAACTAAAAAAGGAAACACTAATGCATTATTCACTCCGGCTTCCGAACGGGAACAAGCCATGAAACAACATCTGGAAATGGAAAAAAATTCCCTTTTCGATGGAATAGCATTCAGAAGTGTTGGTCCCTCCATTATGAGCGGACGCGTAGTAGATATCGAAGTAGATCCTTCGGATGCCACTCACTTTTTTGTTGCCTATGCTACCGGGGGATTATGGGAAACCAAAAACAACGGAACATCTTTCGAATGTTTGAGTGATAAAAACTGGATGTTTGGAATTGGAGATATTGCCATCGATTGGAAAAGCGGAAGAATTTATTTGGGAACAGGCGAAAACAATTCCTCACGCTCCTCTTATTCCGGAACGGGTTTATATATTAGCGATGATCACGGAAAAACATGGAATTATTCCGGTTTAAATGAGAGTCACCATATCGGCCGTATTCTTCTTCACCCGGGTGATGCCAATACAATTTGGGTTTCGGTACTTGGACATTTATTTACTCCGAATAAAGAACGCGGCGTTTACAAATCGACCGACGGAGGGAAAAGCTGGAAGCAAACTTTGTTTATCGACGAGAACACCGGCGTGATTGACATGGCGGTAAATCCGCAAAACCCGAATGAACTTTATGCCAGCGCATGGCATCGTGAACGCAGGGCCTGGAATTTTGTTGAATCGGGTGCCAGCAGCGGGATTTACAAAAGTAGCGATGGCGGAGAAAACTGGAAAAAAATCACCAATGAAGGAAGTGGATTTCCCACAGGCGAAGGAGTAGGAAGAATTGGAATTTCCATTTGCAAATCGAAACCCGAAACCATTTATGCGCTACTCGATAACCAGGCACATCGTGTTACCGATAAAAAAGAAGTGGACAAAGAAAAATTGAGCAAGGATGAATTAAAAAAAATGTCAAAAGACGAATTCCTTTTGCTCAATGATAAAAAAATTAACACGTTTTTGCGGGAAAACGGATTTCCAAAATCAATAACGGTTGAGCTGGTAAAAGAAAAAATAAAAAAGAATGAAATTGCTCCTTCTGCACTGGCCGAATACCTGGAAGATGCGAATTCACTATTGTTCGACACACCGGTAATTGGAGCAGAAATTTACAGGTCGGACGACGGAGGAAAAAGCTGGAGAAAAACGCACAATGGATATATTGATGATCTGGTGTATACCTATGGTTATTATTTCGGACAAATTCTTGCGGATGAAAAAAATCCCGATAAGTTTTATGTTGCGGCGTTTGTCATTATCACTTCCGAAGACGGAGGAAAAACATTAAAAAGTATAAACCGCGACAATGTGCATGTAGACCATCACGCCATTTGGAGTGACCCGAACAAAGCGGGCCATCTCATTAACGGAAACGATGGCGGAATTAACATCAGTTACGATAACGGAGAACACTGGATAAAATGCAATCAGCCTTCGGTGGGTCAATTTTATACCGTAAATGTGGATATGGACAAACCCTATAACATTTATGGCGGATTGCAGGACAATGGTGTATGGACCGCTTCATCGCAACATTATGAAAATGTATCCTGGCATCAGGAAGGTGTTTATGGATGGAAAAACATTATGGGAGGAGATGGAATGCAGGTGATGATTGATCCACGCGACAACAACACCGTATATACGGGATACCAATACGGAAATTATTTTCGCATCAATAAAACAAGCGGAGAAAGTTTTTACATGACACCCAAACACCAATTGGGAGAGCGTCCTCTACGCTGGAACTGGCAAGCTCCAATCTGGTTATCGGAACATTCTGCAGACGTGGTATACATGGGCGCCAATAAAATGTATCGTTCGCTTAAACAAGGAGAAGATTTTGTGTGCATATCGCCCGATTTAACCAAAGGCGGAAAACCCGGTGATGTTGCATTCGGAACGATTACTGCCATTCATGAATCGCCTTTAAAATTTGGATTGCTCTATGCAGGAACCGACGATGGAAATATTTGGGTAAGTAAAGATGCCGGTACCAATTGGAAAAATATCAGCTCAACATTACCTGCCGATTTTAATATTCGAAAAATTCAGGCATCGCGATTTAAAGAAGGAAGAGTTTATGTTTGCTTAAACGGTCACACCCGCGATTTATTTGCCAGCATGATTTATGTTTCGGAGGATTACGGAACAAGCTGGAAAAAAATCGGAAATAATTTACCGGCTGAACCCATTAATGTAATTAAGGAAGATGTAGAAAATGAAAATTTAATTTTTGTCGGCAGCGACCACGGATTGTATGCAAGTCTCGACCGGGGAGAACAATTTTATTTAATGACAAACGGCCTTCCAAAAGTTCCCGTCCACGATTTGGTCATTCACCCCCGCGATCACGACATCATCATTGCCACACATGGAAGATCCGTTTATGTTGCATCCATTGAAGAATTACAATCTGCCAACATCGAAATTTTAGCTTCTGCTCTACATGTATTTCCTGCAGAAAAAATTCGTTTCAGCAAACGTTGGGGAAGTAAATCTTCGTATTGGGATGAAGCCTGGAAACCTTCCACCACTCTACGTTGCTGGGTAAAAGAAAAAGGGAAATACACGTTGAATGTCCAAACAGAAAATGGTACTTCGTTGTTTACTCAGGAACTGGAATTAGAAAAAGGATTCAACGCCATTCCTTATTCCTTAGAATGTAATCTGAAGGATCTCGATGAAAAATTATTCTTTACAGGCGAAAATAAACAACGCTATCTGACTGCAGGAAAATATATACTTCAGCTAAAAAGCAATTCGGCAGAATCGAAAACCGAACTGGAAATTGAAGAGAAAAAATAAACTTATTTTTCGCGGTTAACCGTATATAAAACCAAACCCTCTAATGCTCTTCTCGATTCAGAATCGGGGAGAGTGTTTAATGCATTCAGGGCTTTGTCCTTGTACTCATTCATGCGTTGTGTTGCATATTGCACGCCTTTGCTCTGCAAAACAAAATCGATCACCTCAGCAACTTTACGTGGATTTTCATTGTGGTTTTTTACAATGTTTATCATATCACGACGTTGCGATTTTTCGGCATTGTTTAAAGCATAGATCAGAGGAAGCGTCATTTTCTTTTCTTTGATATCGATTCCGGTTGGTTTACCGATATTATCTCCACTACCAAAATCAAAAATATCATCCTTAATCTGAAAAGCCATTCCTACGTCTTCACCAAATTGTTTCATCAATGCCACGGTAGACTCATCCGCACCCGAAGCGGCGGCTCCGCAGGCACAACAGGCGGCAACCAGACTGGCGGTTTTCTGGCGAATGATTTCGTAATAAATATCTTCGGTAATATTCAGTTTTCTTGCTTTCTCAATTTGCAGCAATTCGCCCTCACTCATTTCACGAACGGCATCCGAAACAAGTTGCAGCAAACGAAACTGCCCCTGATCAATCGATAACAACAATCCTTTCGATAATAAATAGTCGCCCACTAAAACGGCGATTTTATTTTTCCATAAAGCATTCAGCGAAAAGAAACCGCGACGTTCATTCGAATCGTCCACCACATCATCGTGCACCAATGTAGCCGTATGCAAAAGTTCAATTAACGAAGCGGCTGTATAAGCCGGATCTTTCATTCCGCCACAAGCTTTTGCGGAAAGAAAAACAAACATCGGCCGCATCTGTTTCCCTTTGCGGCGAACAATGTAGTGCGTGATTTTATCGAGTAGAACCGTACGGCTTTTCATGGCTTCCCTGAAACGGATTTCAAACTCATCCATCTCAGCAGCAATCGGTGCCTGTATGTCTTTAATACTCATCATCGGGACACGAATATACGAAGGGGAATCATCGGATTTGCAAAAAATGAAAATTCCTGTTCAAGCCTTTATTTCGGTATGGTAATGCTTCCGAATTTATACATGGAACCTTTCTGACTAAAAATCACCAGGTGATCCGGAGAGCTCTGGAAATGAAGCTTGGGACGCAGCACCATTTGTACATCTTTCTGCGCAAATAAAGGAGCATAGTGCACCTGACCATCATTACTAAGCGCAACAAAAACAGCAACGCTTTTAGAAGGGCGCGTCATGATATACGGCTCCTCCCCGCTTTTCCGAAGGGCTGGCGTATTGCGCGGATTATCGTTAAACAAAAGATAAACTCCACGTTCATTGGAGGCAATGGCATAAGAAGAATAATACCCGCCATCGTTCGACGACATCTGACGTTTCGGTATTTTTCTCGCCCATTCAATTTCACCATCCTTACTCACACGAACAATGATGATGTCGTTATAATAATACTGATAATTATAATTGGAACGATTGTAAGGAGAATAACCCCATGGTCCGTAAGTAGGACCGTAAAACCCTCCGTACATGTAAGGATCGTTATAATTATAACTGATTTGCATGTAATACTGTTCAGCAACCAGAATTGCGCTGCCGTCTTGCTGAACAATAAGATGATCGAAATAAAAATCTGACAATTCCTTTCCTTTTTTTATTTTCTTTTCCGGAATAAATTCCATCATAAAACTTTTTTCGAAAGGTTTAAGATTCGATTGCACCACCTTGCGGGTGATAGGATCCATGCGCAAATAAAACGTTCCTGCAATGGAATAACTGGCGGAGTTGCTGTAAAATCCGGCAATAACCAAACTACCATCCGGACCCATATCAAACGTAAGAGCAGAAATATATTTTTCACCGAGTGATATTTCGAATTCCTTGAGTCGGTTTTCGTTGGGATAAAATGAAAGCAGGTTGTACGAATGATTTACAAATGAATTCGAGTTGTTTTCACCTTTATTCCGTTCATAGTTCAACGCCGTGATCATATGTACATTTCCATTCTGATCAATCAGATGGTGACTCACCTTAAAACTTCTTTCCTTATACGGAAGCTCCAACTCGCGGCTCCAAATTAAATCCATGGAAGGATTCAGAACTTTGTAAGAAAATTTTTCATTGGCATATTTTTCGAAGGGATGATTATGTAAAACCAGCAATGATTTTCCGTTATACGACTCAACCAACGTAAATTCACCACCACGATTCATGTCCAGTTCATCAATCAACTTCAATTCCCCTACCGAATCTTTCTCCATAAAAATTTCTGCCGCATACAATCTTCCGTTTCTGCCTAGCTTAATGTATCCCTCAAAAAAAATCCAGAGACGATTATCAATCACCATTAAATCAGAAAACAAAACACCAGATGAAGAAACAGCTTTCATTTTCCATTCAAAAATTTCCATCCGGTGATTCAGATTCATGTTGCTCTGCGAAAAACGTTCGATAATTAAATCGGGTACGCCTTGCTTTTTGGAGGTGTTCTCTTTGTATACAAACACCGAAAGGGAATCGCTTAACATCCCTGCAATGCGGGTACGTTTTTCAAATTTGTAATCGGAACCCCAATTCACGGAAGGTTGAATCTGGGCAATAGAAATAAGGCTGTATAAAAAAAAGAATGATGCTATGTAAATGCCTTTCATCACTTGAGGGCAGCTTTGTTTTTATTGGCTAATTGTCCGCAAGCCGCATCAATATCTTTTCCGCGGGAGCGGCGTACATTTACTATGATGTTTTTCGATTCCAGGTAACGCGCAAAAGCATCCACTTTACTTGCATCCGCCTGTTGGTATTCGCCATCGTCGATGGGATTATATTCAATGATGTTTACCTTACAGGGAACATGTTTACAAAATTCTGCCAGTTCGCGGGCGTCCTGTATCTCGTCATTAAAATTTTTAAAAATGATGTATTCGAACGTGACCCTGGTTCCCGTTTTAGAATAAAAATACGTCAAGGCCTCTGCTAATGATTCAAGCGAATTCTGCTCATTAATGGGCATGATCTTATTCCGCTTTTCATCATTGGCAGCATGCAGCGATAAAGCAAGATTAAACTTTACCCCGTCATCTGCCAGCTTCATGATCATTTTTGCAATTCCCGCCGTAGAAACTGTAATGCGCTGGGGCGACATTCCGAGTCCTTCCGGCGAACAAATAAATTCGACCGACTGCAGTGTGTTTTTATAATTCAACAAGGGTTCTCCCATGCCCATGTAAACGATATTGGACAAAGGAATTCCATAGGTATTTTCTGCTTCATGACGTAATGTAACCACCTGGTCGAAGATTTCGGAGGCATCCAGATTACGCATGCGCTTTAATTTTCCGGTGGCGCAGAATGCACAGGTTAAGGAACAACCCACTTGCGAAGAGATACACGCCGTCATACGATTTGTAGTTGGAATTAAAACCCCTTCTACCACATTGCCATCATATAAGGTGAAAGCACATTTTATCGTTTTGTCGGAACTCACTTGTCGGTCGGCCAGCGAAATATTTCTGATTTCGAATTCCGCTTTTAATTTCTCCCGTAACTCTTTCGAAAGATTGGTCATGGAATCGAAATCATGTGTAGCTTTTTTCCACAACCATTCATACACCTGCTTCGCACGAAACGATTTCTCACCCATTGCTTCGAAACGGGATTTTAACTCTTCGAACGAAAGAGATCGAATATCTGTTTTGGTGCTTACATTCATAGTACAAAGATACACTATTCCCTACTCAAAAGAAAAGTCCCTGCTGCATTATACAACAGGGACTTCCCCTAAACCAAACGAAAGCCTTCCATCAATAGGTTTTCAATAATTTCCATTTTGTTCTCTTGTAAATTTTCACCTTGGTGCGGTAGAAAAGCAAGAAGACAATAGGAACAATTACAAGCGTTAAGAACGTAGCAAAAGAAAGACCGAAAATTACGGTCCAGCTTAAAGGACCAAAGAACATCACATTATCGCCGCCAATAAAGAATTGCGGGTTGTATTCTGAATACAGCGTAACGAAATTGATATTGATTCCCATCGCCAGAGGAATTAATCCCAATAAGGTGGTAATGGCAGTTAATAATACAGGACGCAACCTTGTTCCTCCTGCTTCGGCAATGGCTTTGATGACTTCATCCATTGGCAGATTTTCATCTTCCGGCGTTTTCAACTCTTCTCTCCGGCGGTTAATTAACAACACGGTGTAATCGATTAACACAATCGCATTGTTTACTACTACCCCTGCAAGCGAAATAATACCAATCATGGTCATAATAATTACGAAATCCATTTGGAAAATCACCAGACCAAGAAGTACTCCAATTAAACTCAGAATTACGGAGGTCATGATAATCGCCGGGGAACTGATGGAGTTAAATTGCGCCACAATAATGAGGAACACCAGGAACACTGCAATTAAAAGTGCATTCGACAAGAAGGCCATTTCTTTTGCCTGATCTTCTTGCTGACCGGTAAATTTCCAGCTAACATTATTTCCGACTTTATACCCTTTTAGTTTTTCTTTCAGATTATTTACCACTTCATTCGGATTAAAGCCTTCCGAAACATTCGAGAAAACCGTAACAACCTTATCGAGGTTTTTATGTTTTACCGAAGAGTAACTCGATTTTTTAACCGGATCTTTAATTACGGTACGGATAGGAATTTGAACAAGTTGTCCACTCAACATATCCCTGAATGTAATTTTCTGATCAAGTAATGCATCGAGATGGTGACGTTCTGCATCGTTGTAACGAAGATTGATATCATAATCTTCATCACCAATTTTATAGGTGGAAATATCCTTACCAAAAAGTGCAGTACGAATGGCCATGGCAATTTGTGCAGTACTTAAATCCATTCTTCGCGCAATTTCACGATCCACTTCAATTGGCAATTCAGGTTTACCGGTTTCAACATCAAGTTTTAACTCATCGACACCTTCAACTTTTTGACCAGCAAGAAAATCTTTCATTTTTTCTGCTTCAACAATCAATGAATCGTAATCATCACCTACTAGCTCAATATTGATTGGTGGTTGTTGTGGTGGACCCGCCGCATCTTTACCTACTACAATACGTACATCAGCCGGAAATCTTCCATCAAGGGCTTTATCCATTTCCTTCATAATGTCGGACGTTTTATGTCCTTTTCTATAAGGCGCTTCTGCAAATGAAATGGTAATCCTTGCCTTATTAGGTGTATTCCCCATGGCAGGACCCTCCATAGGATCGGAAGTCCCCTCACCAACTTGTGCAATCATAGATGAAACTAAACGGAAGGTATCCTTCACCACAGTGTCTCCCAATTGTTTATCGGAAACCATGTATACATCTTTATACTTCGACAAAGTAGAATCGAGAATTGCTTCCGCTTGTAGTGTAATTTCATTGGTGCGAGAAATATCTGTTCCCACCGGCATTTCAATAAACACATTTACATAGGCGGGTTCGTTTTCGGGGAAGAATAACACTTTAGGTGTAAATAATCCAACCATAAAGAACGACACAAACAACATCGCTACGGTGCTAAAGAAAATCAAGCGTGGACGTTTAACAAGTGCCATCAAAAGGAAGTTTTTATAAAAACGCTCCAGGGCAGGTAATAATTTATTCTGCATTAAATCCGTTGCGGGATCCAACAAGAAATGATTCAGCAATACCATCACCGCATAGGTGAATAATAAATTACCGAGTGTAAGTTTTCCTGCTATTGCCAACAGAAGTCCCAAACCAAAAGTGATGGCCACATTGCGCATTTGCTTGGTGAAATTCGGACGAGTTTCTTCTGTCTTCATCAACATAATAGCAAGCGCAGGATTCACGACTAATGCAACAAACAATGAAGAACTTAATACAATCATTAATGTGATGGGCAGGTACTGCATAAATTCTCCCATGAGTCCGGGCCACATTGCCAATGGAATGAATGCTGCTACAGTTGTTGCCGTAGAAGAAATAATCGGCAAAGCAATCTCACCGACACCATATTTCACAGCATCGTACATTTTATAGCCCTCTCCGGAGAGACGATAAATATTTTCGATTACAACAATACCGTTATCCACCAGCATTCCCAATGCCAATACCAGTGAAAACAAAACCATGATGTTGAGTGTAATTCCCATTACACTTAAAATCAGGAAGGATAAAAACATGGATAAAGGAATAGCAACACCCACAAATATCGCAGAGCGCAAACCAAGGAACAATTGAAGAACCAGCACCACCAGAATTACTCCGAAAATAATACTGTTCTCCAGATTCGAAACCTGATCCCGCGTTTTAAAACTCTGATCATTCGTATAAGTAATGGATACATCCGAAGGAATTCGTCCCAATGCTTTTGCATCACTCACTGTTCTGAAAATTTTATCACTCGCATCAAGCAAATTGGTTCCCGAACGTTTAATCACGTCAAGCATAACCACCGGTTGACGGTTCTGACGTGCATAGGAACTGGTGTCCTCATCGCCGAAACTTACTTTCGCTACATCGCGCAAACGGATAATATTAAAGTGATCGCGTTTTACAATGATGTTGCGAATTTGTTCAAGGTTTCCGAATTCACCTTCAATACGTACATTTCGTGCAACTCCACCCATTTTTACTTCACCGGCCGACATCGTCATGTTCTCGGATGAAATGGCTTGTTCAATATCGCCGAAGCTCACCATTCGCGATTCTGCTTCATATTTATCGATCTCTACACGTACTTCCTTTTTCTGAACACCACGGATTTCAACTTTAGAAATCTCATCGATTTTTTCAATTTCTTCTTCGAGGTATTCGCCAATTTCATTCAACTCATCCACCGAATAATTTCCGGACAAGTTGATATTCATAATCGGGAATTCAGAAAAATTCATTTCAAACACATTCGGTTCAGCAGGTAGATCAGTTGGAAAATCCTTATCACCACGTGCTTTATCTACAGCGTCTTTTACTTTGCGTAATCCCTGTTCCGGAGTAACATCAAAATTGAATTCTACAATGGTTGTTGAATAACCGAAAATACAGGTTGATTTAATTTTATCTACACCCGTAATGGTATTTAATTCCTTTTCAATTTTACGGGTGATTTTATCTTCAATCACTTTCGGTCCCGCACCCGGATAAGCTACTCCAACATAAATTGTTGGAATATTCATTTCCGGAAATGCTTCTTTAGGCATACCCACATAAGCGCTTAATCCTGCAAAAACAATCATTACCGTAATGAGTAATACAGTTTTTACATTATCAATGGCCCAATTGGTAATGCCGAAACTCTTGAGGAGAAATCTCTCCTTTTCTTCTGGTTGTTGGCTTGACATATTCTAGTTTTTTTGGACCAATTATTTTTTAATTTTTACTTCCATTCCCTGCTTCACACCGCGTGCTCCTTCTACCACCACTTTATCACCATCCGCAACACGATCACGGGCTGTTTCTAAGGGATAAATAACCGTTCTGAAATCATCGGATGGACCTGTTTCAACATCTACCTTTTTTACGATGTTTTTCTTGTCCTCATTGCGTACTACATAAACATAGTTAACACCGGCCGACGATTGCAACACAGACCCTGTAGGAACTGTAATAACACTGTCGATCACTTCGTGTTTAATACGTAAAACAGTGACCATATTCGGCAACAACATTTCATTGTTGTTATCTACGTCAACCTGAATTTTAAACGTACGGTTGCTGGGATTAATGAATTTACCGGTACGAACAATGGGTGCATTTTTTATTACGGTGTCGATAGAACGAATGTAAACGTCCACCAATTTATTTTTACTGACCGATTTCAAATAGGATTCCATTACATCCGCTTCGATGTGAACCTTGTTCAAATTAATTAAACGAATAACCGCCATGCCGGGAGCAGCCATTTCTCCAACTTTCGGAAAAATATCATCCACAACTCCGTCAAATGGAGCCGTAATAACACTCATGCTACGTTGTGCTTCCAGTGTTTGTAAGGTTTGCTCCAAACGTTCTTTATTGTTTTTCGCTTGTTGGTATTGCAACTCGGAACCAATGTTTTGATCATGCAGATTTTTCTGCTTTTCAAAAACAAAATTGGCGAGCTCTAAACTTTTCTTTACTTCTTCGATGTTTTTTGAAATCACATCGGAGTCGAGAATGACTAAAGTTTGACCGGCACCAACTTTCTGTCCCTTTTCTACTACAATCTGACGGATGAGTCCGCCGGTTTCTGCAGTAACGTTGGCAATTTTATCGGCCTGTACAGTACCTTGAATTTCGATGTAATGCTGAAAATCGCCGTGCGCAGCGGTTTCGGTGGTAACAATCGGGAGATTATTTGCAAGACTATCTTTCTTATCTCCTTCTTGTTTTTCTTCTTTTGTGCCGCAGGACTGCAATGCTGTTGTTGCAATTAGGGCTGCAATAAAAATGCGTTTCATTTTTCTTCTGGTTATGGGTTGGTTATTTGGTCGTGCTTGGTTGTGTTTTAGAGTTGATCTTATCGAGACCAACTTTTGCGCTTAATAAATTAAACAGCGCCGAAATATAATTTGCCTGCTGAGTGAGGTATTGGTTTTGAGCAGTGGTTAGCTCCATACTTGATGCAAGTCCCTGCTTATATTTTATCAGCGTTTTATTCTGAATGCTTTCTGCAAGCGCAAGTGATTCTTTCTGTAATTTAAATGCATCTAATGATGTTACATATTCTGTTCTTGCGAGGTAGGATTGTATTTTTAATGCCTGATCGATTTCCTGCAAATTGATTTCCGATTTTTCCATTTCAATACGGGTCTGTGCAACTTTAGCATTGCGCATTCCGGAGCTGAAAATGGGAATCTGCATTTGAACACCCCAAAAAGTGGCTGGATACCATGGTTTATCCTTGAAAAAATCGAAGTCGTTACGGAAAGCCTGGTACTGGTGTGTAAAAAATGCATTTAATGAAGGATAATACTTCATTTTTTCATTTTGCATATTGAGTTCGTTCAACTTCACCTGGGTGGCCAGCATTTGATAATCGACATTTCCCGACGGATCAAATCCTTCTAATGAAATCTGCTCTAATCCCACCGAACCGATGATTGCGTCGGTGTTCTCTCCAATAACCAATTCCTGTTCTAAAGGCATCCCCATTTGCAACTTCAAACTCATGATGGATGCATCCTTCATCAATTTGGCGCGCGATAATGCATTTTTAAGATTGGTAACCGTAAGTTGAATCTGATCCACATCTTGCGATTCAGTTAAACCGTTCTGAAAAACTGCTTTGGTTTCATTCAGCAATTTTTCCATCAGCGCAACTGTATTTTCTAATGTCTTTACATTTTCATCTGCTACAACAGCCGTGTAATAGGCTTTTGAAATTTCTGCCTGTGCTTCACGTTGTGTGCGCTCCACATTTAAACGAGAAAGATTGGCCAGATTCTTGGTGGCTTGTAATCCCACTAAATAAGAACCGTCGAAAAGCAATTGCGATGCTGTTACAGATCCGGTGACATTATAATCTGTACCGAATTTTAATCCGATTAACTGATCGGCAGGTGCTGAGGGATTGAATGCATTGGCGGGGACAACCGTTGTAGGAAGATTCAGGTAATTCATGAACTGACCACTCGCATTGATTTGCGGTAATCCGATGGCAAGAACTTCGCGAACTTTCTTTTCCGATTTTTCCATGTCGGCCTGACTCATCTTTACAGAATAATTGTTTTTCATTCCGTAATCGAGCGCATCTTTTAAAGTCATGCTTTGTTGTCCGTATGCCGACAATGCAAATACACAACTCAGGGTCAGAATAAATTTGCTGGGTTTCATTAGTGGGAGAGCTTTATGATTTGGTCGTTTTTGAGTTTCTGTTTTAATAATTCAATTCCTTTTTCATTGGCAATTCCGTGAATATGATAGGTCATCATTTCGCGAAACACATCACCAAAGTGAAATAAAGAAGGAGGGAATAATTCACCGTCGAATACAATATCAATTCTTGAAATATGAATGCGGGTCATGATTTCCGGATTGAGGTCTTTCCGGTAATATCCCTCCCGAATTCCTCGTTTGAGATTTGCCAGTACGGTGCGGTATGCGGTGTTCTTTTTGTAATTGCTGAACACTTCCCATGCCTCCGGATAATATTTTTCAAGATCGAAGTGAATAGAAGGATGCACGGCACTCACCTTTTCACCAATGTGATGTGTAATGCGCAATAACTCCTCAATGGCAGAATCACTTTCAGCAGCAAATTTTTCCACCATTTCATGATCCGAGTCGCACTCAAATTGCAGGACTTTCGTAACGAGATCTGCTTTATCGGTAACATACTTATAAAGCGTCTTTTTCGAAATCTTCAATTCGCGCGAAACATCGTCCATTGTCATGCTCTTAATTCCATAACGCATAAAAATGCGCAGAACCTGTTCAAGCATTTCTTTGTCCATTTTTTCCATCATCTCTGTTCTGTTTTTTATTCCGGCCACAAATGTATAAACACAGAAACATAAGAAACAAATTTTATGTGTAAATGTTTCCAGTGTTTTTTCGGTTTCCTACAAAATCCTGTTTATCAACGTTTTAATATATATGAATTTTACAGTATATTCTTTAGACGAAGAAGTCGGGGCAATATTTTAAGGTTCCGGCACATTTTTACAAAACAAGTAGAAAAGCCTGAGGGAGAATTTTCGTTTTTTTGCAGTCCAAATACATTCAACCGTGAAAAGAACCAAAATCAAGGACCTGCTTCAAATGGAGCCGGGCAATCAGGAAGTTGTTGCTAAGGGATGGGTTAAAACCTTCCGTAACAATCAGTTTTTATCGCTTAATGATGGTTCTACCTTGAATAATATTCAAGCCGTTATTGATTTTGAAAATACTCCGGAGTCGGAATTAAAGCGGTTAACCACCGGTGCTGCTGTTTCGGTTAAAGGGATGTTGATTGCTTCACAGGGTAAGGGTCAAAAAGTAGAATTAAAAGTTTCTTCTTTTGAAATTCTTGGTGATAGTGATGCAGAAAAATTTCCGCTTCAACCTAAAAAACATTCGCTCGAATTTCTCCGTGAAATTGCACACCTGCGTTTTCGCACCAATACCTTTAGTGCAGTATTCCGTGTTCGTCACGCTTTAGCATTCGCCATTCACAAATTTTTTAATGATAAAGGATTTGTCTATTTGCACACTCCGGTGATAACAGCTTCCGATGCAGAAGGTGCCGGAGAAATGTTTCGTATTTCTACCCTGGATCCAAAAAATCCGCCACTCACCGAAAACGGTGATATCGATTTTACGCAGGATTTTTTCGGTCGACAAGCCAACCTCACAGTATCGGGTCAACTCGAAGCTGAACTCGGGGCCATGGCTTTAAGTGAGGTGTATACCTTCGGACCCACCTTCCGTGCAGAAAATTCCAACACCACGCGTCACCTCGCCGAATTCTGGATGATTGAACCTGAAGTTGCATTCAATGATTTAAACGATAACATGGACTTAGCAGAAGACCTGCTGAAATATGTGATTCGCTATGCGATGGAACATTGTGCCGAAGACCTTGAGTTTTTGCGTACGCGTTTGCTGGAAGAAGAAAAACAAAAACCACAGAACGAACGTTCGGAAATGGACCTGGTACAAAAACTGAATTTCTGTCTCGAAAACAATTTCGAACGACTCACCTACACCGAGGCGATTCAGATTTTGATGGATAGTCCGAATAACAAAAAGAAAAAATTCCAGTATCCCGTAAGCGGATGGGGAACCGATTTGCAGAGTGAACACGAACGTTACCTGGTAGAAAAACATTTTAAAAAACCGGTTATACTCACCGATTATCCCAAACACATCAAGGCCTTTTATATGCGCATGAATGAGGATGGAAAAACGGTTCGTGCCATGGATATTTTATTCCCGGGTATTGGAGAAATTGTTGGTGGATCACAACGTGAAGAGCGTCTTTCTATACTGGAAGAACGCATGAAAGAAATGCATATTCCCACCGAAGAAATGTATTGGTACCTCGATACCCGCCGGTTCGGAACTGTTCCGCATGCAGGATTTGGATTGGGATTTGAACGTTTGGTATTGTTTGTAACGGGAATGACGAATATTCGCGATGTAATACCTTTTCCCCGTACACCCAAGAACTGCGAGTTTTAATCTTAAATTTTCTACTGATGATTTTCATCTTTCTTATGGGATGAATTCATTATATTTACATCATGCTCAAGCAGTCCTTACAACAAAAACTCCTACAAAAGCTATCTCCGCAACAGATTCAGCTCATGAAATTGTTGCAGGTACCAACCGCTGAGCTGGAGCAACGGATTAAGGAAGAAGTCGAAATCAATCCCGCTCTGGAAGAAGGGGCATCGGATGATGAGAAGGAGCGTGATGATGATTTTTCTGAAAACGATGAATACGGTGATGATGATGAAAGCAGAAATGATTTCGACATCAACGATTATCTCGACGACGATATGCCCTCGTATAAAACACAGGCCAACAATCGCGGTGCGGATGACGATGACGATAAGTTCATGCCCATTTCATCCGGAGATTCCTTTCAGGAAGTATTGATCAGCCAGGTAAGCTTGCGTCTGCTTAACGAAAAGCAAAAACAAATTGCGACTTATATTATTGGTAATCTCGACGACTCCGGTTATTTGCGTCGCGAAACCGAAAACATTGTGGATGATTTAGCCTTTTCCTTAAATATTTCCTCCACACAAGAAGAAGTAGAAAAAATATTAGCCGTAATTCAGGAATTAGATCCTCCGGGTATTGGAGCACGCACATTGCAGGAATGTTTATTGTTGCAATTGCACAGAAAGGAAATCGACAGTCTCGCCGTTGAAAATGCCATTGATATTTTACACGAATGTTTCGATGAATTTACGCGCAAGCATTACGATAAGATTCAGAAAAAACTGAATCTCGATGACGAACAACTGAAAGCCGCCATTGATGAAATCATTCACCTGAATCCGAAACCTGGAAATTCCGCCAAAGATTCTTCAAAAGGAAATGTACAAGCCATCATTCCCGATTTTCTTTTGAATGAAGAAAACGGAAAACTTGAACTGACATTAAACTCGCGCAATGCTCCGCAACTTCGCATATCGAAAGATTACGAAGAAATGCTGCGTGCCTATGCCGAAAATAAAAACGATAAAAAGAATAAAGACGCCGTTCAATTTGTACGCCAACGCATCGACGCCGCCAAATGGTTTATCGATGCGATTCGTCAACGCCAGCAAACCCTGTTAATGGTCATGAATGCCATTATGGAATACCAGAAAGAATATTTTCTGAGTGGCGACGAAACACAATTGCGTCCCATGATTCTGAAAGACATTGCCGATATGGTGGGCATGGATATTTCTACGGTATCACGTGTGGCCAACAGTAAATATGTGCAAACGCATTTTGGTACTTTTCTTTTAAAAACATTCTTCAGCGAATCCCTGAGCACCGATTCCGGTGAAGAGGTTTCGACCCGTGAAGTGAAAAAAATTCTGGAAGAAAGCATCGGTGGAGAAAACAAAAGAAAACCACTTACCGACGATGAACTGGCGGCCTTACTCAAAGAAAAAGGATACAACATTGCACGCAGAACAGTGGCTAAATACAGAGAGCAATTGAATATTCCCGTTGCACGACTAAGGAAAGAACTATAACCATGTCGCGCCCCTACGCTCTTGCCATTTCTATTTTATTTCATCCGGTGTTTATGCCGATTATTGCATTGTTTCTGATTTTTACTTCAGATTCCTACCTCAGCAATAACACCTCCGATGAAGCAAAAAACATTTTATATCTCTTTGTTTTTATTCTCACCATTGTGATGCCGGGATTAAGCACTTTTATTTTGGTGAGAAATAAAATGGTATCGCACATTACGCTGCCGCTGCAAAAAGACAGAACCGCTCCTTATGCGATTACTATTTTTTATTATATTCTTCTCTATTACCTATTGCGAAAAATTCCCAATATTCCCGGTCCCATGCTCAGCGTGGTGTTGGGATCCATTGCAATGTTGCTGATTATTTTGGTAATTAATCCGCGTTTTCAAATCAGCGCACACATGGCCGGCATAGCGGGATTGTGCGGAATTTACATCGGACTCTCCACCTCAGATATAATACTCGGCGATCTGTTCATCACCTGCCTTTTAATTATTGCTGCAGGATTTGTAGGAACAGCACGATTAAGCTTAGGCGCGCATCGTCCCTCCGAAATATATTCCGGCGCTCTCCTCGGATTTCTCTGCGAGTACCTGGTGATTCGGTATCACCTGTTTTTATAAAATCATTCCAGCAAGACAAAGGCGGACCAGTAATACGGATCGTATTTTAAACGCATTTTCTTTTGGGTGACATCAAATGCTTTCCGGATATCGTTAGAACGGATTAACTGCGTGTAGAACTCCGACATAAATTCTGCAGTTTCTTTATCGGGCACCTGCCATAAACTCATCAATAAAAATTGCGCTCCGGCCATTTTAAAGGCGCGTTGCAAACCAAAAACACCTTCGCTGGTCTTTATGTCGCCCAGCGCTGTTTCGCAGGCAGAAAGCACCACTAATTTGGTTTTACGTAAATCGAGATTAGAAACTTCGAGCGCGGTTAAAACTCCATCCTCACCTTCGGCGAATGGATCTCTGCTCCACACATCATTTGCTCCGGCCAAAACAATTCCGCTGCGCATTAAGGGATTTTTATTGCTCACAAAACTTAATCCGGCGTAAGAAGATTGTCCACGAAAAACAATGGTTGAATCGATTTCAATCGCGCTTTCAATCACCTCTTTTTTTACAAGATCCGGATCGGGATAGAAAAATCCGTGAGTAGAAATATGAATAAATGAAGAATTGGAAATATTTAACTTCAGGTTTTCTTCCGTTGCTTCTTTCGAGGAAAAATAGAGATAATTGCGTTTGTTCTTTTTTAATACAGCAGCAATATCCGCTGTTTCTTTTTGCGTGCCCGGAAGATATTTCCAGATTTCATGCTCTTTATCGTTGGCATTAAACTCTACCCCTCCTACAATAAACATACTTTCATGCTGATCATATTCAGGTAGTGTGCGGTTCACCAATTTTCCGGAACTGCTCAATTGATGCATTTGATAGAGGTCGCACAAATACACGTTTTGCGATTGAGCAATGGATGAAAACGAAACCTTATGCAATAATCCGCTGGGCGAATAATAAATCTTTTTAACCCCCTTTAACGATTTCTCCAATGGTCGCCAGATTTTATCATACAACTCCGTTTTCGTTTCATTTCGTTTTCCGTAAACGGAATTGACGTAGTTTAAATTGTTTCCGGGATATACCCCAAGAATGGACTTTAAATCATCTTCTGTACATAATGAAATTAACTCCGGATGAATGCTCTCGGGACGAATCAGCAAGGCCACATAAATGGTTTCGCGATTTTTATCGATCGATTTTTTAAAGTGAACAAACTCAATGGCACATTCTCCTTTTTTGAGGGTGGACCGAACCTGTTTCCAGTCGAGCTTTCTGAGTTTTTCCACGTCCTCAAAGGAACCGGATTGTTTAATCAGATTTCGCTCAAGTTCTTCTGCCCTTGCTTCCATCTCTTTTGTTTCATTCCCCTTTGCCGATGCAGCTGCAATTTTTGTTTTCAATTCCACCAACTGGTTGTAGTATCGGATTAGACTTGTATCCGACCCGTTAAGAATGGTCTGCCGTAAATAAGTACTCGATTTTAAGGACAATCCTTTCGACGTTATCACCATGTTGTACATGGTGTCGGTAAGCAAAGGATATTTTTGGTGATAACGCGTAGTGAAATCGTAATACAGATTATATTCCTTTTCGAGCGACATAAAAAATTCTTCACGCTCCTTTTCCGATAAGGTAAAATAACTTGTCTCCAATTCTTTATTCAAGGTATTCCGGATTATCGATAAATAATAGAGCGACGAATCCAGCTTTTCGCTTCGCACAAAACCACTGTATAAAGCTCTTGCTGCAAAGCGGGTTTTCTCGGGTGAACCAATTCCCCGTGTTGCATTCATCGATAAGCGTCCATATTCCAAAGCACGTGTCAAACTATCCATTTCAATATAATTCGAGGCGATGTTACCATAATTGGTAATGGTGTTGGGAGTAAATCCTAAATCCAGATATACGTGCAATGCCCGCAAATTATAATCAATGCTTTTTTGATATTCGTGATTGTTATAATACACATTGGCCAAATTGGAAAGGTTGTTTGCTTCATTTCCTTTAAATCCCAATTTCCGGCATAGCACCAAAGCCTGATTGTAATAGTTTTCTGCCTGATCAAAATTATCCAGTAAAAAATAAGCATTGCCGATATTCCCCAACACATACACTTCCGATTCTTCACTCTTCGCTGCCCGGGCATAGGTTAATGCCTTTAATTGATATTCGAGTGCTTTATTATAATTTCCGTTTCCCTGATAAACCAATCCGATATTGGTAAGACTACTGCTGATGTCTTTCGTTTTTTCGAGTTGCTCGTTTAGTTTTAAGGACATCAAATGATACTCGAGCGCAAGCGGAGCATTACCGAGGTATTGATAATCTAAACCCAGATTTCCCAATGGACTCGCCTGACCGGGAAGATTATTTAATTCCTTTTGGATAGCCAGGGCCTGCAAATTATATTTCACGGCAAGTGTATAATTTCCCATCATATTCATCACGATGGCCATGTTCCCTAAATTATTGGCAATACCAATGCGGTTATTGATCGATTCACTCAGTTGAAGCGCCTGTTCCGTAAACTGACGGCACAATTCAAGATTTCCAAGTTTGCGGTGAATGATACCGAGATTCCCTAAGTGACGTAATTGACCCGAAACATTATTGATGGAGCGATCCATCTCCAATGCCTTTTCATACGTTTGAATGGCCTTCTGAAAATCGCCCAGGCCATCTTCTGCCAAACCAATATTTCCGATTAAAATAGCACTGCGACTAATATCATTTCTTTTGGTAGCAAGCACTAATCCTTCTTCGAACGATGCTTTGGCCAATGAATCTTTTTCAAAATCGAGATAGGCTAATCCAAGGGCATTGCATTGAAAAATAATTCCGACCTCATCATTAATTTCTTTACAAACAGCGAGTGCCAGTTTAAAATTTACAATGGCCTCTGCATATTTTCCCAATGAACGATTTAAATGTCCTTTATCAGCCAAAACACGGGAACGCGTTTTTTTACAGATAAAAGAGCTGCAATCATTCAACAAGTCCAGCGCCTGATTATAGTTTTGAAATGCATTTTCTGTCTGGAAAACGCTAGCATACAAATAACCTCTGCGATACACCGCACGCGCCATTCCGATTTTCCATTTCGACTTCTGTGCAATTTCAAAAGCACGGTTAGAGCAATAGAGCGCCGTATCGGGCATGCTCCGGGTCAATTGATTGCATAAATCGATATACGCATTTACGGCCAGCGTATCATTGGCGAACGATGGTTTTTTCAGGTTGGAATAATCCTTTACGATAGAAAATAAGGAATCGGTATACTGACTTTGTCCCTTACTACCTGAAAAAATAATAAGGAAGAAAATGGATAAAATAAATCGATAATTCATCATATAAATTGCGTTGTTATAAGCGCTTAATAAAGTAATACAAATGCCGCCCAGAAATAGGGATCGTATTTCTGTTGCATTTTATGTTGTGTTTTATTGAAGGCATCCTGGATGTTTTTACTCTTGAGCAAATTCGCATAAAACAACTCCATGAACTCTGCCGTTTCTTTATCCGGGACTTCCCATAAACTTAACATCATGTACTGAACGCCTGCCATTTTAAACGCACGTTGCAATCCATACACACCATCTTTTCCGCGTATATCACCTAAGCCGGTTTCGCAGGCCGACAATACCACCAATTGCGCTTTTCGCAAATCGAGTGAAGAAATTTCAAGCGCGGTTAACACCCCATCCTCTTCACCCGGAGCTAGTTCTTCCTGCCACACTTTATTGGCACCGGCTAATACAATGCCCGAACGCATCAGTGGATTTGCATTCAACATAAATTTAAACTCCGCATTCGCTTTGGCTCCGCGAAAAGAAAGATCTTCTTGCACTTCCGTTTCTGCCTTTTGCTCTGCATAATACATGGCCGGATCCGGAAAGAAAAATCCATGAGTGGCCAAATGGATAAGGGAGGATTGTGTCGATAAGGATTTAAATACGGATTCATCGGCCCGGGTGGAATCGTAATAATCTACCGGAAACTTTTTACTGCGAAAAATACGGGTCAACGATTCCGCTTCTGCTTTAGTTCCGGGTAAGTAATTCCACACGGCATTAGAAGATGTACTCATTCCGTAATCAATTCCACCATATAGCAAGGCCTTTCCTTTACTTAAGGATGGATCTGCATGTTGTTTAATGGTGGTTGTATTGGAAACGCAGCGTAATTGGTATTTTTTAGACAACCAGATTCCAGATGGATCACGCAAAGCGGCGAATGAAACTTTATGGAGGAGTCCTTCCGGAGAATAAAAAATGGTTTGCGAATGATGCAAATGCTGTTCAAGTGGTTTCCAGATTAAATCATACAATGCATTTGTTCCTGATCGTTGAGTTCCATATACCCCTTTAACCCGATCGAAATCTGCACCTCCAGTATTTAATGCCTCCATCAATTGTTGTTCATTGCAGAGTTGAACCATTTCCGGAAATTTTGCATCGTGCCGAATGATCAGCGCCATATACTGATCCTGCTCCTGGTCCAGATAACGGTCCCGGTAACTCATAAATTCAATCGCCACTTCACCGGGTGATAAGCGTTTTTGAACCTGTTGCCATTGGTATTGATCGCGATTATCAAATTCCATAAATGCTGCTGATAGTTGAACCAATTCCTTCTCGAGTTGATTCACTTCTTCTTCGGCTTTAGCCGTGTTTTCATTGTTGTTGTATTGTTCCGCCATGGCACTTCGTTTATCCAGCCATTGCGCATATTTTAGTTTTAATGTATCGTTATCCGAGCTGTTAATGGCATGCGATAATGCACTGGTGCTTCGCAGCATCATTCCTTTATTTCGCGTTAAGGCCGAATAAACGCGTCCGATCAATTGTGGTTCTTGTTCCTTGCGAAAAAAAGCGTAGGAATAGAGACTGGCGTATTCGGGAAACATCATCGAAAACAACATTTCTTTTTCCTTTTCCGATAAAATAGGAAAATTAATTTCCAGCATTTTATCGTTAATGGAAATGGCATCGCTTAAATACGAATTAGCTTTTTCCCAATCTCCCTTCTGCCGGTAAATATGATAACAGGTTTCCGAAGCATCACGAATGGCAATGGGTGCTTTCAGTTCTTTGGCAATTTCAAGCGATTTTAAATTCCATTCGAGCGATTTATCGTATTCGCCCATTTTAAAATATACAACGGCCAGACTATTATACACCGAAGCCAAATGGGTTTTATCTTTTTCATTTCTGCGCAAACTCAAACATTTCTCATAATAAGCCAGCGATGAAGCAAAATCTCCGCGGCTGTCGGCTATCATTCCCAAGTTACGGTAAGCACTTGATTGCGCGTTTTCATCCTTCAACTCGATAAATAATTCCAACGCTTTTGAATTGCTCGTAAATGCTTCGTCCCATTTTTTCTGATAGATATAACATGCGCCCATGTTGATATGTCCGTTAGCAATAGCCATTTTCTGACGTGGAGTGGATTTATCGCCCAGTTCTTTTTTTAATTGTTCGGTATACTTCATGCTCTCCCGGTAACATTTCAGGGCTTGCTCATAATCGCCCATGTTGCGGTAAATATTTCCTTTATTGCCAACTGCCGACGATTTTCCGGCAATGCCGCGAATGCGGGAAAGGGAATCGCTGGAGTTTTCGAGTTGACTATGCACTTTAAAACAATAATCCTGCAACTCAAGCGCGCGCGGATAATTTCCTAAAATTTTCATCGCCACCGCCTGAATGGAATAACCGTTCGCTTCCTGAAAGAGTTTGTTGTGTTGCTTAGCCAGCACGGCTAATTCTCCGCCATAATAATAAGCGCTGTCGGGTTTATAATACATGTAAACATCCCAGGCTAGGACATCATAAGTTACAAGACGATCATCCACTGCTATGGCATCATTGTGTACAATGCGCAATAAAGAATCGACCGACTGACTTTTACCAATCGTTGCACTACAACAATTGAAAATAAACGCAAGAAGAATTGCCTTCGAAAAATTCCACATAGAGAGATCCCTGGTTTGGGTCCTCTAGTTTACGGTTTTTATTAGAGATTATTTGATTTCCCTGTTTATGAGAATCTGATATTTTGGGGTGTAAAACGCTGTTTTTTCAACGAAATGAGGTGGTTTTTCTAATTCTAATATTTAATTCATTAGTACTGTGGTTAATTCTTGCATGTAGAATAGGTTGTCAATCTGCTCAAGCAACGCTTTTGTTCTACCCTTTATGAACAAATTGAAACTATTCTTCTTTAAAATTTCAATCATCTCTTTTGAAATATAGTACGTTTGCATTATTTCTATTTAACCATCTTTTTATATTCATCTTCGTGTACTAAAATGTATTTACTTGAATTCTATGCATTGATACAGTTGTTTGTCTAATCGTTTGCGGGCAAATATTCTCAACGTTATTGATGATTTTCTTTCTTATTAAAAATACTCAATAAATTTAGGGTGTTATCTTTTTATATTTTAGTTAGCTTATCATTGAAGTTTGTAGCTTCAGTGAAAACAATGTAGTCTTTATCTATTGCTTTGTCGTCTGCGAAACGAATAAGATCCTCGACTTTTATTTCTTTGTTTCACAGACTAATCTTTATACACCCTTATTTTTCATTTTTCCAGCCTATTTATCAATAATTTAAGCCGTTCACATGTTTTTGATATTCAATGATTTGTGGCAGTTTTTGTCTAAATTACGTCTAGAATTCTAGCTAGATTACGTCTACAGTTCATTATACTATCTCTCTTATTTCCATAAAGATAAACGATATAAAACCTTTTTTCCTTGTCTAGAATACGGTCTAATTCTCGTCTAGCCCTTTCTCTATTTCTCCTTTAATTGCCATTTTTGTTCATCCGTTAGTTCAATTTCCCCTTTAATTTTCATTGATTGGAGAAGATTTTTGACCTTATGAAACTTTTGTTTTTCATTCAATACGTCGGAAAACTTGTTTAAAAGTAACTTGTCAAAATCCTTGCGAGTTCCCTTCTTAAATTTCTTTAAATAATCCCTAATCAATTTTCTGCAATATTCATCGTCAATACCCTTATGCTGTAAGTATTCAACTTTTTGGTTTGTTTTCTCCGCAACGCCAATAGAAATATGAAAATTGGGTTTCCTTCCCTCAATGAGTTTCTGCCCTCTCAAGTATTTGACCTCACTATCGGATGGCTGTTTTTTCTTTTGAATCTTGTCAAGCAAAACTATGTCTGTCAAGGAGAGGGTTGAATGCTTTGCTAAAGCAATTGCATAGTTAACGTCCAGAATTTTTCCTATGATTTCTACTGAAACACTTGTTTCATTAATAATATATTCAGGCATTGGAAAAAATCTTTCCCTTTGCTTTTTAAACATTCTCTTGATACCACTTCCAATTGTATCAATCATTTTCAGGTTGACCATTGCGTCTGCAAGAAACCGATTTCTGTAATAACGGTCTGGAGAATTGCGGACAAGTATATCATCAATACTTTTAGGGATAAATCTTCCATCATTAGAAAATATCAATCTGTCAGGAAATTCGACGAGAGTAATCTTTCCGCTCATTGAATAATCTTGGTGCGCAATGCAATTATGCAGTGCCTCACGAATTACGTAAGGGTCATAAGTATCTGTTTCTTCAGGAAACAAACTCCCCTCCTTCATGTATCTATATCTTAAATTTCGGATACGCTGAAAAACTTTTTCAACATTTAAAAGAAAGGGGATAGTGAAATGGAAATAGTCAAGTTCTACATTTTCTATATCTTTTAATATCCAAGATATTTTCCCTTGTGCAGGAGCAATAAAATGTTCAGATACAGGTTTACCTAACAATAAAATAGCGGTCCTAGTTATTTTTCCATCAATGGTAATTTTTGAATTATTCAAAAAGGTAATATCATCCCAACTATCAACTTCTGATTCTAAATGCTCATGTTTATTTTTATAAATAATTCGAGCTCTCGCAATCGCTTCTGAATCTAAGTCTGCTATTGTCGCTCCATCGCAAAAATGAGAAGACCAATCCTCGTTTCTACTTTGATTTCGAATAGACTCAATCTCCGAAATATTGAGCGCAACAGTACTTTCACCATCACGGCCAAAGTAGTGCCCATCCCAGGCTATTGGAATGCCTTGAGGAGCTGGCGGAATTTGAAACATTATTACTCTTCCTTCCGGCAAATTCAAATCGTAAATTTCCATAAACGTAACCCTACCGGTTGTCTTGTCTCCTATTTCTTTTTTTAAGTTATCAAGGTCTTTTCGATTTATTCTATACTGTGTATTACATATTTTCCGAGTCTTATCAATAACACCAAAAACCAACCAACTACATTGCTTATCCATCAAATTAGCTTCATTAGATAAGGCTGAAAAGTACTCACCAAGCGTATCGAAGTTAAAATTGTTCTTTGCCTCTTTAAATTCGACACATTCATTCTCTGAAGGAAGCGTGATTAATTCGTTAAATATGTCTCTAAGTTCCTGCTCTGTCATGAGTACATTTTTTCTATTTCTGATTGTTTAATGTATTGAACTGCTTAAACCACTTCTCTTGCTCAACCTTATAATTACCGATTTCATTCTTAATCGGTTCTTCCATCTCATTAAAGAACTGATAGATTGATCGTACAAACTCATGAATAAACTCCTTATTTCCAATTCTAAAATGTGGCTCTGGTTTAAATAAAACCAAATTCTGCTTTAAGTGTAAATACGATTTATATGTCTTGTTTTCCTCAAGTTTCTCATCGTCTTCCAAGACTATATAACCGTTATTATGTGCAATTGCGTTTCTTATGTCAATGTACGCTTCAATCGTTTTCCATTCCGGCAAAGCTTGTAAATCTAAACCAAGTACTGACTTGAAGTCTGCAATTACCGACTTTAACCTCCATTTTGGCTTAACTTTTTCCTTAATGCCTTTTGCATCTTGCAAATGTGTAAACAATAATCTCAATCCAGCCTCGAAAAGAGATTGCGCCATCATGAAGGTACTATTATAAAGGGCATAATACACCATTACATATCGTACTTCACCTTCTTCTTCCATTATTAAAGAAGCATAATCGCTGGGGTATTCATATTGAGTAAAGTCGACCTGACTCAATTCCTCTTTATATCGATTCTCCAAATCATCCTTACGTTCTTTGAGGATGATCTCGGTGTCATCAAGAACAAGCGTAATGGCCCAAAACCGTTTCTGAATTTCAAAACGAAATTCCCCAAAATGCCCTCCTAAAAGCATTCTGTCCAATTCGTTTCTATCTTTAATATAAAACATTACTATTATTTATTTCCAAGTTCAACTAAAAACTCAACAAGTTTTGTTTTTAATCCCTGTCTTGCACCAAGAATAAGTTATAATTTTTTATGGATTAAATTTCTAAACATGTTTCAAATTGCTAATTTATCCTGCAACAAACGCCTTTAAATAAGTTTCATATTACAAAAATTATTGAAATGGGTAGTTTGCCTAAAAAATCTAATAACACCTATAAACAAACGCAATAGAGGTGAAAATGAACATAACGCTGAAGAAGAAAGTGCAAAAACAGAAAGAAGGTAAGTGATTTTAAGTAAAGAGCTATGAAATTCCGAAAAAATAATTCCAAACGAAAGCTCAATTCAATTGTTCAAGGAAATTTATCCCGAATCAACAAAATCAAATGCTGAGTTAAAAAGAAACAGAATAAATTTATTAGAAGATGAAAAAAAGAGATTAAGGCGTCTATGGAAAAAGCAGAGACCCTTTTGGTAAGAGATGACATTGGCCGTGAAACTTTTCTTAAAATAATGGAAAGATTTAATTCACGCCAGCGAGAAATCAATTTCGAGCTGGAGGCATTAAAAAATGAAGAGGACATATCGAAATTAATTAAGCCCGTAATAAATCTACTTATGAGCCTGGATAGAATTTTTGGCTTTGTAGATTATGATAATAGACGTTTATAATATGGTCGGGGCTCAATGGACCAATAGAAATTTCCAATAAAAAACGTCGAACCACACAAATTAGTTATGTAATTGAATATTTGCTGGGAGTTCCAAGGGTAATAAAGCAGAAAACCACCCAGACTGGGTGGTTTGTCTACTATTGCTCCTCCTTCAGGACTTGAACCTGAGACCCTCTGATTAACAGTCAGATGCTCTAACCAACTGAGCTAAGGAGGATTGTTTATCGGGTTGCAAATATAGCGAAAAAGTTATTTTATTTCAAAACCCCTGAAAAAATCTGAAAATCGGGCGGTTTAAGGCTTAATAATCAGAAAAATACGGGGATAAAAATCAAACGATTGTTATTTTCTCTCCGTCAAATTCAACTACATCTCCACTGCGGAGTTTATTGCGTCGGCGGGTTTCGGTGTTGCCGTTTACTTTTACTTCTCCGGCATCGATGCGGAGATTGGCTTCGCCGCCGGTTTCGGTTAGACCCAGCAATTTGAGCAGGTTGTTCAGCTCAATGTATTCGTGTCCGTTTAATTCAAATTCCATACACCGTTTTTTTTTGCGAACCTAAGAAGTATTTCCGAGCGCAGAAAAAAGAAAATAAAATTAAATCGGTTTGCTAATTTTTTTCAAACCTAACCTGTTTATTTAATCGATCTATTTTCCTCCCTATTAATTTTTTCAATTCATTACTCCCTTTTATTAATGTAATAATTAATCCGGTTTTTATAATTATCATTTTTTTGAATTTCAATTATACCCCCGTTTCAACCATTTATCCGCTTTAACTTCTTTTTACACTTTTGTTGTAACAAATACCCTCCTTCATCGTCTTATCTCCAAAAGGCGCCATTTTTCTCTCTGCTGCCTGAATTTTTCAGTCAAGTTGCACCCATTACGTATTGCACTCCTTCAACGAATTGTTCACACAAGCCGTGCGGGAAAAAAACTGTACCAACCCAAGCATTAACCCATTCAAAAACCAAGCATTATGAAAACAATTGTATTTACGTTAAGCATGACACTTCTGAGCGTGTTCAGCTTTTCACAAACAGAAAATAATCAGGAGCAGATCATCGTTCCCGAAAACAATAATAACGGAAGTCAATCCATCGACGAAACCATTCAGCCCGGAGGAGAAAGTACTGTTTACGATCCCATGAAAGAAAACAGAAATGCAAACCGTGCACAACAAATGGAAGAAGGCGGAGAAACGACTGTATTCGATCCTCTTAAAAACGATAAAAATGAAATGAGAAGCATGGCGCAAAGCAATTCAGAACTTACGGAAGAAGATGTTGTTTTATACCCGAATCCCGCCCAGGATATTCTGATGGTGCAATGCAACGGTCAAAATCCGAATTCAGTGGAGATTTATGACCTCAGCGGTAAACTCGTTTTACAGCAGGACACCCGCGAGATTCCCGGGAACCAGATTCGCTTGCAGGTGGATCAGTTACCGCGCGGTGCTTATGTATTGCTTCTCCGATACAATCCCATCACTTTAGCTAAAAAGACCGTACTTTTTTAAGTCCCATTTGTACCGATAGCCTAATCTTTCTTATCTTGTTCGGAGATGAGAAAGATTTCGCTGTTTATTCTTATTTGCTGGCTATGCGCACCGGGGGTGATGGCCGGTGGATTTCAATTGAATTTGCAAGGACAAAAACAAACGGGCATGGCGCATACCGGAACGGGTTTGCTTTCCGATGCTTCTACCGTGTTGTTTAATCCCGGAGGCATTTCCCTGCTCGATTCCGGTTTTCATATTAGTGCAGGAACAAGTTTACTTTTCCCTCGTGTAACCTATCTGGAACCTTATCCCGGAAATTACAGCACCGAAACGGTACATCACATCGGAACACCGTTTACCTTCTATGCAACATATAAAAAAGCCGGTTCAAAATTAGGGTTCGGACTGGGTGTGTATACGCCATTTGGAAGTAAACAGCAATGGGAGGACAATTGGATCGGACAATTTCTTATTCGGGAAATTGATTTAAAAACCATTTTCATTCAACCAACATTATCCTACGCCCTCAATGAAAATTTTAGTATTGGAGCAGGCTTTGTTTATGCTACCGGATCCTTCGGCTTGCGAAAAGGAGTTCCCGTTCAGGACAGCACAGGCGCTTATGGCGAAGGAAACTTAAATGGCAAAGCATCAGGAACTGGGTTTAACGCTGGATTGTATTACAAAAGCAATGGCGGATTTTCGGCCGGAATTTGTTTTCGTTCTTCGCTTCTTGCAAAAATCAGTGGAGGAACAGCAGAATTCACTGTGCCGAATTCACTTTCATCATACTTCCCAAGCACCAGCTTTAATACACAAATCCGACTACCCTTTGTAAGCACATTGGGACTCGGCTACTCAAAAGAAAAATGGAAGTTTGCTGTAGATATCAATTATGTGGGATGGTCCTCCTACGATTCGCTGATTATCGATTTTGAACAAAACACCGATAAACTAGCCGATATTCACTCTGTGAGAAATTATAAAAACAGTTTTATTTTTCGTGTGGGATCGCAATACAAAACCAGTGAAAAATTAGATCTGAGAGCGGGAGTGTATTACGACATGACGCCTGTACAAGATGGTTATCTTACACCGGAAACACCCGATGTAAATAAAATCGGAATCACCGCCGGATTAAGTTACCGGCCCATCTCCAACTTAAGTATCGATGCTTCATTTTTATTTATCGAAGGAGCACAACGCAGCGATGTAAATCTAGAAACCGGATTTGCCGGCACCTATAAATCCAGAGCATTCGTCCCCGGTGTGGGAATTGAATATCATTTTTAAACTAAAATGCCCATGAAAAAAGTTCTACTCACTTTGTTAAGTTTCGTCGCCCTGTTTACAGGTGCGCAGGCGCAATGCGGACAACGCTTCCACGATAAAATTTTTGTGGATTCCGTTTCATCCAACATTCAATACGGTAGCAATGTCACCTACCAGAACAGCAATCAGAATTTAACGCTCGATATTTATTTCCCGAAGGGAGATACAGATACGGATCGTCCGCTAATCATTATGGCCCATGGCGGAAATTTTTTAGGTGGAAGTAAAACCGGATCGGATGTTGTGCCCATGTGTAAGGACTGGGCGCAAATGGGATATGTGGTTTCATCCATCAACTACCGGGTGGGAATGACCAATTTTCCTTTTCCGGGTCCCGACTCTACCGATGCCACCGAAGCAGTGATGCGTGCCGTACAGGATGCGCGTGCTGCGGTACGTTTTTTCCGTAAGAGTTACGAAAACGGAAATCCCTATGGAATCGACACTTCAAAAATATTTTTCGCCGGTGTTTCAGCAGGCGGATTTATGGCATTGCACATGGCCTACCTCGATGAAGTTTCAGAATTCCCCAGTTATATCGACACTACCGGTCAATACGGTTTATCCGGAGGATTACAAGGGAACAGCGGTAATCCGGGTTACTCTTCCGAAGTAAAAGCCATTATCAATATCTGTGGTGCATTAGGAGATACAGCATGGATTCACGCAGGTGATGAGCCGGTAATGAATTTTCACGGAACAAATGATCAAACCGTTCCTTTTGGTTCCGCCGAAATTTTATTAGTAGGTGTTTATCCCTTATTGCAGGTAGACGGAAGCTACTCCGTAGACGCAAGAGTGAATCAGTTAGGTATTACCAATTGCTTTGAAATTTACGAGGGACAAGACCACACGCCACATGTATCCAACGCAAATTATTACGACACCACATTAAACATCAGCCGCAATTTCCTGGCCCATTTTGTTTGCAACGAAACCTTGAACTGTTCTTACGGTCCAACCATCACAGCGGTGAGCGACATACAGGACGCAGGCATGTTTAGTGCATTTCCAAATCCTGCGAGTGAAGTAATTCAACTCAACATGGAAGGATTTAATGCACAGGTAAACATTCAACTGTTCGACATCAACGGAAAAGTGATTCGCAATTTTAATTGCAGTGGAAATACAGCCACTATTTACAGAGAACAATTACCGGCCGGATTGTATTTTATTCAGGTGAGCGACCAAGATAAAACATCCAGCATCAAAGTGATATTCGAATAATAAAAACAGAAGAAAAGAAAAGCCGTGAAATTAATCACGGCTTTTTTTATGGGAATTTTATACTGTTGCAATCATTGCAATAAATCGTGGGAAAAGAACTTCCGTAATGCGCATTAATAGCCAGGATAAATTGATTCGCAATTAAGTTCGATCCTTTTTGTGTGGGATGAAAACCATCCAGCGAAAAGAAGTTTCCGCTTACAAAAACAGAATTATACAGAACACCGTTCCATGTAATTCCTGAATTCAACTTCGTATAATACTCATCAAGATCTGCCAACGCTAAATCGTATTGCTGTGCTTTATTCCGAATGGCGGTATTGTATGCATCACGCGTGGCATCAATTTGCGCAATCTCCGCACTGTCCAGCGCATAACGGTCGTGAATGGGATTAATCATGATTCCATAATAGCTGCATTTCATCGAATCGAGCGGAACGGTAAGTAAAATATATTCTCCGTTTAACAACTGGCGATAACCACCACCTGCATTGGGATCCTGAATGATAAATCCGTTTTTCCCTTCGTGAAACTGAATATGGTTCATGCCGGCAGAAGCATAAATGGAGGTGAGAGAATCTGCATTTTCCTGATCCAAGTCCGCTCCGTTCCAGGGAATGGTGGTATAAAATGGCATGGTGCGAAAATCCGGAATAGTAGCTAAAACTCCTTTACAATTTAAACGTTGTAACATCACATCAAGTGCTGCTTCAAAAGTGGCGGCATCCGTCAGGTTAATGTTAAATCCTCCATTGCGCACATACCGAAACAAATCTTCCATTCCCGGCATCATGGCAAAAAAAGTAGGATTGGCTTCCGTAATTTTATCCATCACCCCGCCGGTGCAGGAAGAACAAAAACGATTGGCATATTCATTGGCAGGAATACCACTGGCAACGTATTCCGTTAAACTCATATAAGGCACTGTTAAATCGTGCAAAGAAGAAACCGTCACCGGATCTAAATAAGCCTGAGCATCGCCGGTAGTGTACATGCGTTTTACGGGACCCAGCGAACTAAGGCCTTCACAATCGATTCGCGTACCTAATTCGGAGCGGCTGACAAATTGCGACTCCCAATTTTTTGCATTTCTACCGAGACCTTCATCATAAGGCATTAAAGCTTGTTCAAACGAAAGCGCTCCACCTTGTGATAAGGATTGAAATAATAAAGCACCAACAGAAAATTGCTGATCGTTTCTCCCCAATGCACCATCCGAAAATCCGCTTAAATAACCATCACCAACAATTACAAATCGTTCTACATTGGCAGAACCCGATGTAATTTCTGGCTTGTCCAATTCGGGTGTACAACTTTCTGCTGCTATTAATAATACTGATAAAAAAACAAAGGGCCTTTTCATAGAGGGAAAGATAATACAAAAATTACTCGAAATCGGTTAAAATGTGTAGATTTATGCTGTTATGAAAACCAAAAGACTATCCGAAGCCAACCTCATGTTCCGCGAAGGTGTATTGGTTATTGAGTTTTCCGAACGCAATGAAATCAACACCAAAGAAGCGAAAGAAATTCTTGAAGCTGCAAAAAAACTGACCAACAACGAGGTAGTACCGGTTATTTTGGTCGACCACCACCCCACTACGCGAATTAGTCCCGACGCCCGCGATATTTTATCGGATGCGCAACATGGCTTTCTGCGAAAATGTGAAGCTTATGTATCAGCTGCCTTGAGCAAAAGGAATCTCGCTTTGTTGTATATCCGTTACCACAAACCGGAAAATCCCGCACAGGTGTTTTCCAATTTTAATGCGGCATGGAACTGGTCCATGGAAATTCTTTCTCAACAATAATTCCCATTCTGTTTTCAGCTGTTTATAAATTTCCGGAAAGAAAACTTCGGTCCGGTCGTTCTATCTCCTATTTTTAAGCCGGATGTCGCTTCGAATTTTACATACTGCCGACTGGCATATCGGAAAAAGACTTTACGGTACAGATCTGTTTGAGGATCATGAATATTTTTTTTCTCAATTGCTGCAATGGATTGAAAGCGAAAAAATAACGCATCTTCTGATCTCGGGCGATATTTTCGATCAATCCAATCCTTCGGCAGAGTCACTTCAGTGCTATTATAATTTCATTGAACGTTTTTCCCATAGCAAGGCAAGCCTCATCATCACCGGCGGCAATCACGACTCTCCCTTAGTCCTAAATGCCCCACAACAACTTTTAAAGGCCTTTAGAGTGCACGTCATTGGATCGGCGCCCGAATCTGTTTCCGATTGTATTCTGCCGCTCAAAAACGAAGCGGGGGTAACTGAGGTCATTTTGGCTGCAGTGCCCTTTCTGAGGGATAGAGACCTGCGCAGTTCCATAGCACATGCAGATGTTCCCAACCGCATCGAGGCTGTTCGAATGGGAATAAAAAATTATTATCACCAGCTGGCCGATTATTGCAGTAAAAATTATCCCGGTCTTCCGGCCATAACGATGGGACACCTCTATGCCCGAGGAGCAGAAACCAGTGAGAGTGAACGAGAAATTCAAATCGGAAACCAGGCGGGAATTGATGAAGAGGTGTTTCCGGAAACATTTCGTTATGTGGCACTCGGACATATACACAAAGCTCAAACTGTAGGTAAAAGCGGAAGAATCCGTTATTCAGGATCTCCCATCGCGCTCAGCTTTTCAGAGCGAAATGATGCAAAAAAATTAATCCTGCTCCACATCGATCAACAGGAAATAAAACAATCGGATATTGCGGTTTCGCCATTGCGCGATTTCTTATTATTAAAAGGGAGCCTCGGAGATATTGTAAATGAAATTGCAAACTATAGCTCTCAACACCAACAAGCGGCCTATGCCGAACTTCAAATAGAAGAAAAGGTGTATGATCCCACATTATTTCGCAGAAAAGATGAACTCATTGAACAAACCGACAAAGAGGGTCGAATAAAAATCATTTACAGTCGGATTCATTTTTTGGATTCAGAGGTAAAAATGCAGGAGAATGATTTAACCCATAAACCCGTCGGCAGTATTCGTCCACAAGATCTGTTTATGCAACTCATTGATGATTATTCCCCGGAAGAAAAAGAGGAATTATCGCAAGCATTCCTGAGTCTGCTCGATCAGTTAAAGGAAGGAGCTGAAGAATGAAAATTTTATCCATCGCCTTCGAGAATATTCATTCCTTAAAAGGAAAACAAATCATAGATTTTCGAAAATCTCCTTTTACTGAATCCGGATTATTCGCCATAACAGGAGCAACAGGTGCCGGAAAATCGACCATTCTTGATGCCATTACCCTGGCATTGTTTAATGAGATTCCACGCTTAGAACGCGTTTCTAAAGAAGAAATCGAAAAGCAAAACTCCATTATCACCTACGGTGAAAAAGAAGCCTGGGCGGAGGTTGAATACCAATGTGAAAAAGGAATTTTCAGAAGCAGATGGTCCATTTCCCGCAACCGAAACAATAACCTTAACGATTATGAAATGGAGTTGGCGGAATTGCCTTCCGGACAAATCGTTTGTAATAAAAAAAGGGAGGTCCGCCAATACAATGAAAATAATATCGGACTTAACTACACACAGTTTACGAAGGCAATCCTGCTTTCCCAGGGAGAGTTTGCCCGATTTTTAAAAGAGAAAAAAGCAGAACAAACCGCCTTGCTCGAACATTTATCGGGGACACAAATTTACCGGCAAATTGGGAAAAGGGTTTTTCAGGAAAAAAAAGCAATTGCAGATTTAATTCAATCAAAAAAAGAACGCCTCTCCGGTGCGCGCTTGTTAGGTGAAGAAGAAAAAGCAGGAAAAAAAAATCAGCTTGCAGAATTAACCGAAGAGAATAAAAAATTAGAGGAGGAATTAAATACGATTCATTCAATCTACCAAAACACAAAAAGGTATCATGAAGAATCCGACCTTAAACAGAAAGCGGAAGTACAGCTTGAGCAGGTGCAGAAAGAGCAAGTTGAATTCCTTCCTCAACAAAAACAACTAGAACTTCATCTCAAAGCAAAACCTTTTCAATCTTTATTTTTTCAGAAAGAAAATTATCTGACACAAGTCGAAAAAATAAATACAGATATCGAAAATAATAAGGCGGAATTAGCCGCTTTAGAAAACAAAAAAAACACGCTGACTCTAAAATGGACCACCTTTACGGGGTCCGATGAAAATAATTTCCGCCAGGCGCTTCATCAAACCATTGAAGAAATTGATTTGCTGGATAAGAAAAAACAACGCATCGAAGGCGG